>CANRML010000005.1 GCA_947631725.1 uncultured Clostridia bacterium | reverse complement strand
ATGGAAAATCAATATTATATGATGGACGTACAGGAGATCCATTTGCAAAACCAGTAACTGTAGGTGTTATGTATATGTTAAAACTACACCACTTAGTAGATGACAAAATCCATGCACGTTCAACAGGACCATATTCATTAGTAACACAACAACCTCTAGGAGGAAAAGCACAATTTGGTGGACAACGTTTTGGAGAAATGGAAGTTTGGGCACTAGAAGCATATGGTGCAGCATATACATTACAAGAAATGCTAACAGTAAAATCTGATGATATTGTCGGAAGAGTTAAAACATATGAAGCAATAGTAAAAGGAGAAAACATACCAGAACCAGGTGTTCCAGAAAGCTTTAAAGTATTGGTAAAAGAACTACAATCTCTAGGATTAGATGTACGTCTATATTCAGAAGATAACCAAGAACTAGAACTAAAAGAAAACATTGAAGATGGTATTGAATATGATCCAGAACAAGATAAAAAAATGTTAACTGAAGAAGAGTTTGCATCAGAAGAAGAATTAGAAGATGGATTTATAGACGAAACATTAGAAGAAGATGACATGATACTAGAAGACGATGACGAACTTTTTGATGGGCTAGATGATGAAGGAGACGAAGAAATTTTTGATTCTGATTTAGCAGACGATAATCTTGACAATGATAATGATATTATAGAATAATTTTAGAATAATTAAATAAATTTTAAAAAGTCAAAAGGCGACAAGATAGAATTGCCACTTGCGATGGATAGTCCTTTTGAACTGTTTTAAAATTACCCAAAAATATATAAGGGGGAAAAAGAGTGGACGAGTTAGAGATTTTTAACAAATTAAAAATAGGAATTGCCTCAGACGAACAAGTAAGAGAGTGGTCAAGAGGAGAAGTAAAAAAGCCTGAGACTATAAACTACAGAACATTAAAACCAGAAAAAGATGGTCTATTTTGTGAGAGAATTTTTGGACCAACAAAAGACTGGGAATGCCACTGTGGTAAATATAAAAGAGTAAGATATAAAGGAATCGTATGTGACAGATGTGGTGTAGAAGTTACAAAATCTAAAGTAAGACGTGAGAGGATGGGACATATTGAATTAGCAGCACCAGTAGCACATATTTGGTATTTTAAAGGAATTCCAAGTAGAATTGCAACTATGCTAGACATTTCACCAAGAAACTTAGAAAAAGTAATATATTTCGCATCATATATTGTTACAGATAAAGGAAAAACAAACTTAGCAAAATGCCAAGTATTAAATGAAAAAGAATACCACGAGGCACAAGAAAAATTTGGAAAAGACAGCTTTAGTGCTAAAATGGGAGCAGAGGCAATTAGAGAATTGCTAGAGGAAATTGATTTAGACAAATTATCAGCTTCTATTAAAAAAGAAATTGAAAAATCAAGTGAGCAAAAAAAATCAAAACTTATAAAAAGACTAGATACAGTAGAATCATTTAGAATTTCTGGAAACCGTCCAGAATGGATGATTATGGGTGTTGTTCCTGTAATTCCACCAGAATTAAGACCAATGGTACAATTAGATGGTGGACGTTTTGCAACATCTGACTTAAATGACCTATACCGTAGAGTTATAAACAGAAATAATAGATTAAAAAGATTATTAGAATTAGGTGCACCAGAAATCATTGTACGTAATGAAAAACGTATGCTACAAGAATCAGTAGATGCACTAATTGATAATGGAAGACGTGGAAGACCAGTAACAGGAGCAGGAAATAGACCATTAAAATCATTATCAGACATGTTAAAGGGAAAACAAGGACGTTTCCGTCAAAACCTACTTGGAAAACGTGTTGACTACTCTGGACGTTCAGTTATTGTTGTAGGACCTGAACTAAAAATTTATCAATGTGGACTTCCAAAAGAGATGGCAATCGAATTATTCAAGCCATTTGTTATGAAGGAACTAGTAGGAAGAGGATTAGCTCAAAATATTAAAAATGCAAAAAGGATGGTAGAGAGACTAAATCCAGAAGTTTGGGGAATATTAGAAGAAGTAATAAAAGATCACCCTGTTATGTTGAACCGTGCACCAACACTACATAGACTAGGAATTCAAGCATTTGAACCAGTTTTAGTAGAAGGTAGAGCAATAAAACTTCACCCACTTGTTTGTGAAGCTTTCAATGCTGACTTTGATGGTGATCAAATGGCAATACATTTACCACTATCTCCAGAAGCACAAGCAGAAGCAAGATATTTAATGCTATCAACTAATAACCTATTAAAACCACAAGATGGAAAACCAGTAGCAGTTCCAAGACTAGATATGATTTTAGGAAGCTATTATTTAACAATGATTATAGATGGCGAAAAAGGTGAAGGATCTTACTTCCGTGACCCAGATGAAGCTATTATGGCATTTGAAAATAATGATGTTGGAATTCATGCAAAAATATTTGTCAGAATAGGCAAAGAAATTGATGGAGAAATGAAATATCAAAAAATAGAAACAAGTATAGGAAGAATTATCTTCAATCAAGGAATTCCACAAGATTTAGGCTTTATAAACAGAGAAGAAGACCCATTTCAATATGAAATTAACTTCCCAGTTGTTAAAAAATCAATGGGAACAATTATTGAAAGAGTAATCAGATTACATGGATTAACAGAATCTGCAGAAGTTATTGACTATATAAAAGCATTAGGCTTTAAATATTCAACATTAGCAGGAATTACATTTTCTATGAGTGATGTAGAAGTACCAGCAGCAAAGAAAGGCATACTTGAAGATGCAGATAAACAAGTAGAAACAATACGTAAACAATATGCAAGAGGATTAATAACAGAAGATGAAAGATATAATGCAGTTATAAAAGTATGGGAAGAAGCAACAAATGATGTAAGTAAAGCAATGGAAGACAATTTTGATAATTTAAACCCTATATATATGATGGTTAAATCTGGAGCACGTGGTAATATGAACCAATTACGTCAAATTGCAGGTATGAGAGGACTAATGGCTAGTACAACAGGTAAAGCAGTAGAAATTCCTATCAAATCATCATTTGCAGACGGATTAGATGCACTAGAATACTTTATTTCAGCACACGGAGCAAGAAAAGGACTTTCAGATACTGCGCTAAGAACAGCAGACTCTGGATATTTAACAAGAAGATTAGTTGATGTATCACAAGATATTATAGTTAGAGAAGCAGACTGTGGAACAGAAGAAGGAATTACTATTTATGATATTAAAGATGGAAATCAAGTTATTGAAAAATTACAAGAAAGACTAATAGGAAGATTTGCTTTACATGACATTATAAATCCAAAAACTAAAGAACTAATAGTTGATACAAATACTATGATTACAGAACCAATTGCAGAAAAAATCGTAGAAGCAGGAATTGAAAGAGTAGAAGTACGTTCTGTGTTAGGATGCCACTCAAAACATGGTGTATGTCAAAAATGTTATGGAATGGGCTTAGCAAGAAGAGACTTAGTATCTATTGGAGAATCTATTGGAATAATTGCAGCACAATCTATTGGTGAACCAGGAACACAGCTAACAATGAGAACAATTCACTCAGGTGGTGTTGCAGGTGTAGCAGATATTACACAAGGTCTTCCAAGAGTTGAAGAATTATTTGAAGCAAGAAAACCAAAAGGATTAGCAATTATTACAGAAATAGCAGGAAAAGTAAAAATTAAAGAAACAAAGAAGAAAAAAGAAGTAATTGTTACATCTAAGGATGACTCAAAATCATATACAATTCCATTTGGATCAAAAATGAAAGTAAATGATGGGGATATGGTAGAAGTAGCTCAACCTCTAATTGAAGGATCTATCAATCCAGCTGAAATCTTAGCAATTAAGGGACCAGAAGGAGTATATGAATACTTAATTTCAGAAGTACAAAAAGTATATCGTAACCAAGGTGTTGATATAAATGACAAACATATCGAAGTTATAGGAAGACAAATGCTAAAGAAGGTAAGAATAGAAGACAACGGTGATACAGATATGTTTGCAGGTTCACTTATAGACATGTATGAATTTGAAGACAAAAATAAACAAGCAATTGAAGAAGGAAAACGTCCTGCGACAGGAAAGAGAGTATTACTTGGAATTACAAAAGCATCATTAGCAACAGAAAGCTTCCTATCAGCAGCATCATTCCAAGAGACAACAAGAGTTTTAACAGAAGCGGCAGTAAAAGGAAAAGTAGACGATTTAATAGGACTAAAGGAAAATGTTATAATAGGAAAACTAATTCCAGCAGGAACAGGTATGAAAAAATACCAAGATACACGTATAAGTACAGAAAAAACAGAACCTGTAAGTGTAGCAGAATAATTAAAAAGGGCAGTAGTATTTCAAACTACTGCTTTTTTAATACCTTTCATGGCATCTTCTTGACTTGACAAAAGCCTGTAAATGCTATAAAATAGATACGAATAAATTAATCAAAACTTTAGGAGGAATAAATAGAAAAATGCAAAACAATAATAGAAAAGTTTTCGATAATTTAATATCCAGAACAAAAATATATTTAGTAATAATTTTACTTTTACTAATTGCTATTTGTGTACAAAATACACAATGGATAATTCCATCTATAATAACATTTGTATTAGTAGTAGGATATACATATTTTGCAAATAACAAAAGAAAAAATGAAATTTCAGAAACTTTACAAGATTTAACAATCAGTGTAGATTCAGCAGCAAAAAGTACATTGATAAACTCACCATTTCCACTTCTAATTGTAGAAACAGATGGAAATATAATATGGAGAAGCTCAAAATTTGTTTCTGAATTTGAAAAAATAGATATGAATTCATATATTGATGAAATATTAGATGAAATAAAAAAAGAAATTGAAAACAGCAAAAACATTGAAGAACATGCAAAAGCAACACAATATATTGAAAAAGAAATCACTATACAAGATAAAATATATAGAATTATAGGGAAATACGTACGCTCAAATAATAAAGAGAAAAAAGCAAAAAGAGAATATATGGTAATGATATATTTTATTGATATAACAGAAAATGCTATTTTACAACAAAAATATATAGACACACGTTCATGTGTTGAAATTATAAACATAGATAATTATGAAGAAAATATGCAATTATTAGAAGTAGAAGAAAAACCTCAAGCAGTAGTTGAAATTGATAAAGCTATATTGGAATGGGCAAATCAGACCAATGGGATTTTAATAAAAACAGATAATAACAGATATATATGTGTCTTTGAACAACGATATTTAGAAAGCGTGAAGGAAGACAAATTTAGCATATTAGATAAAATAAAAGAAATAGAAACAAGTGAAAAAGTACAATTCACACTTAGTATTGCTGTATCAAACGAAGGAGATACAGATAAAGACAAATATAAATCAGCACAAACAGCAATGGATTTAGTACTAGGTAGAGGAGGAGACCAAGCTGTTATAAGAGAAAACGAAACATATCGTTTCTTTGGAGGAAGAACACAAGAGATAGAAAAACGTACAAAAGTAAAAGCAAGAGTTGTTGCAAATGCTTTAGAAAACTTAATAAAAGAATCTGACAAAGTAATGATTATGGGACATACAAACCCAGATATTGATGCAATGGGTTCTAGTATGGGAATATATCGTTTGGCAAAAAGCTTAGAAAAAAATGCATATATTATAAATAATGGAGAAGGTACAGCATTAGAAAGTTTCAAAGAGGAATTAAAAAAAGAGCCAGAATATGAAGATGTATTAATAAGCAAAGAAGTAGCATTAGAAAATATAGAAGAAAATACACTTCTTGTTATAGTGGACACACATAAAAGAAACTTTGTAGAAGCACCAGAACTATTAGAAAAAGTAAAGAAGATAGTAGTAATTGATCACCATAGAAGAAGTGAAGACTATATAGAAGATGCAACACTTACGTTCCAAGAAGTATATGCATCTTCAGCAGCAGAATTAGTAACAGAATTGCTACAATATGCAGAAACAGAAGTAGAACTAAAAACAATAGAAGCAGAAAGTTTATATGCAGGAATAATGATGGACACAAAAAACTTTACTTTTAAAACAGGAGTTAGAACATTTGAAGCAGCAGCATATTTGCGTAAATGTGGTGTAGATATTATCAGAGTGAAAAAATGGTTCCAAAGTGATTTATTAAGCTTTAATAAAATAGCAGAAATTGTAAAATCAGCAGAAATGGTAAATGACACAATAGCGGTTGCAATAAACAATGATAAAGAAAAAGATAGCAATCTTGTATGTGCAAAAGCAGCAGACGAATTATTGACAATCAGCAATATTACAGCCTCATTTGTACTAGGCTACTTAGGAGATAAAATATGTATTAGTGGACGCTCTATAGGTGATATAAATGTCCAAGTTATTTTAGAAAAACTTGGTGGAGGAGGACATATTACATTAGCTGGAGCACAACTAGAAGATATAACAATGGAAGATGCAAAAAAAATGTTAATACAAAAAATTCACGAATATTTTGAAGAAATGCAAAGTTAGAAAGGCGTGATTATATGAAAGTTATATTAACACAAGATATAAAAGGTACTGGAAAAAAAGACCAAATAATAAATACTTCTGATGGATATGCACGTAATTTTTTATTCCCTAAAAATTTAGCAGTAGAAGCAAATGCAGAAAACATGGCAAAATTAAAATCAAAACAGCAAGCAAATGCATATAAAAAAGACCAAGAAAAAGAAGAAGCAAAAAAATTGGCAGAAAAAATGGGGAAAATAATGTTGACACTTTCAGTTAAAGTGGGAGAAAATGGCAAAGTATTTGGAGGTATATCTTCAAAAGAAATAACAGAAGCTTTACAAAAAACACATAAAATAACAGTTGATAAGAAAAAGATCGATATGAAAGATACTATTAAAGAATTAGGAACAAAAATAATACGTATCAAGCTATATGAAGGAGTTATTGCAGAATTAAAGGTTAATGTAATAGGAGAATAAATATGGAAGTAGGAAAAGTACCACCACATGATTTAGAAGCAGAACAAGCTGTTATTGGAAGTATGCTAACAGACCATGATGCAGTTATTAGTAGTATGGAGATCTTAAAAGCAGAAGACTTTTATCGTGAAGATAATCAAAATATTTTTACAGCTATGACTAATTTATATACAAAAGGAGAACCAATTGATTTAATTACTGTGAAATCAGAATTAGAATCAATGGGAAAATTTGAACAAGTAGGGGGCTATGAATATTTAGCAGACTTACCAGAAAAAGTTCCAACAACAGCAAATGCAGACAAATATATAAAAATTATAGAAGAAAAATCAGAACTAAGAAAACTAATAAAAGCAGCAAATGAAATTATTGAATTAGGATATGACCCAACAGAAGAAGTAGATGATGTTATTGAAGGTGCAGAAAAAAGAATCTTCAATTTAATGCAAAACAAAAATCAAAAAGGATATTCAGCTTTAAAAGATGTTTTGGTAGATAGTTTTACTGAATTAGAAGAACTATATAATAGAAAACAACATATAACTGGAGTACCTAGTGGATTTATAGACTTAGATTATAGGACAGCAGGTTTCCATGGCTCAGAATTGATTTTGGTTGCAGCAAGACCAGCAATGGGAAAATCAGCTTTTGCATTAAATATTGCAACAAATGCAGCAGTAAGGGCAAAAGTACCAGTAGCAATATTTAGCTTAGAAATGTCAAAAGAACAGTTAGTTAATCGTATCTTATGTAGTGAAGCAATGGTAGATAGCAATAAAGTAAGAACAGGAAAACTAGACGAAGAAGACTGGGACACATTAGCAAAGGCAATTGGACCATTATCAGAGGCAGAAATATATATAGATGATACACCAGGAATTTCAATAACAGAAATTCGTGCAAAATGTAGAAAATTAAAACTAGAAAAAAATATAGGGATGGTAGTAATTGATTATTTACAACTTATACAAAGCTCAGGAAAAAGGCTTGGAAGTAGAGAACAAGACATAGCAGAAATTAGCCGTTCATTAAAAATTTTAGCAAAAGAATTAAATGTTCCAGTAATCGCACTATCACAATTATCAAGGGCTGTAGAACAAAGACAGGACCATAAGCCAATGTTATCTGACTTACGTGAATCTGGTTCAATAGAACAAGATGCAGATATCGTTATGTTCTTATATCGTGATGATTACTATAACGAAGATAGTAAAAAGAAAGGAATAGCAGAAATAATCATCGCAAAACATAGAGGAGGAGCAACAGGAAGTGTGGACTTAGGATGGTTTGGAACATATACAAAATTTGTAAACTTAGATAAAAGACATGATTATCTAGATGAATAATTTCAAAACTTGAAAGGAAGGAACTTAATACGAAACAAAAAGTAAAAGAAACAATAAAAAAATATAATTTAATACAAAATGGAGATAATCTGGTGCTCGGAGTTTCTGGAGGACCAGATTCTATTGCTATGTTACATATCCTGTATGAATTGGAACAAGAATTCCAAGAAGACGGGATATCTTTTTGCTTTTCAGTTGCACATATAAATCACATGATTAGAAAAGAAGCAAGTGAGGATGAACAATTTGTCAAAGAAACATGCAAAAAATTAGGAGTAAAATTTTTTGCAAAAAGTATAGATGTAAAAGATATAGCACATACTAAGAAAATAGGATTAGAAGAAGCGGGAAGAAATGAAAGATATGCATTTTTTAATGAAATAGCAAAAAAAACAGGAGCAAATAAAATAGCAATAGCTCATAATGCAAATGATAAAGCCGAAACAATTATTATGAACTTATTAAGAGGAACAGGCTTATCAGGATTAAAAGGGATGGAACCTATAAAAAATGGAAAATATATTAGACCATTATTAGAATGCACAAGACAAGAAATTGAAAATTATTGCAAAGAGAAAAGTTTAGAACCTAGAATAGACAAAACTAATTTTGATAATTCATATACAAGAAATAAAGTGAGAAATGTTGTTATTCCGTATATTAAGGAAGAATTCAATCCAAATATTTTAGAAACATTAAATAGATTATCTGAACTAGTAAAAGAAGAAGATGCTTATATAACAAAACAAGTAAAAGAAATATATGATAAAATAATGATACAAGAAGAGCCACATATTATATTAGATTTAAAACAGTTTAATAAACAGGAAACAGTCATAAAATCAAGACTTTTGCTATATACTATAACGAAGGTTTTAGGAAACTGCCAAGGAATTGCAAAAATTCATATAGAAGATATAATTAAATTATGCCAAAATAATATTGGTAATAAATTTTTAACGCCAAATCAAAATATAAAAATTTTTGTAAAAAATGGACAAATTCATTTTTTAGACCAAAGATAAGTATCCGTAGAAATGCCAAATCTATCAATAATTTGTCACAAAAAAGACATATAAAAAACACTTGAAAAAGATAATATTATATGGTATAACCTAGCAAAAGAAACATAGAGGAGGAATTATATTGAAAAGTAACATAAAGACATTAGCAATGTGGCTAATCATAGGAGTAATTTTTATTATTGTTTTATCATCTGTTATGGAAAATTCAAACAAAAAAATGCTATACTCTGAATTAATTTCACAAATTAATGAAGGAAAAGTAGAAGCTATCCAAATAGAAGCAGATGGAAAAACAGCAAATGTTGAATTAAAAGACAATGATGTAGTAAAACAAGTAAATATACCAAGTATGGAAAGCTTTATGAACTATACAGAGGATTTTGTTAAAGATGGAGCACTTAAATTAGACGAAAAATCAGAATCTATTTTTGTGACAATTTTAAGCTTATTAACACCATTTGGATTATTAATTATTTTCTTCATATTCTGGTTTTTCATGATGGGAAGTGCAAATGGAGGACAACCAGGAGGAAAAACATTATCATTTGGAAAAAGTAAAGCTAGAATGATGACACCAGCAGAAAGAAACAAAATAACATTTGATGATGTAGCTGGTGTAGATGAAGAAAAAGAAGAATTACAAGAAATTGTAGAATTCTTAAAAAATCCAAAGAAATTTACAGATATGGGAGCAAGAATACCAAAAGGTGTTTTGTTAGTAGGTCAACCAGGTACAGGAAAAACACTTTTAGCAAAAGCAGTTGCAGGAGAAGCAGGAGTACCATTTTTCATTATAAGTGGTTCTGACTTTGTTGAAATGTTTGTCGGAGTAGGAGCATCACGTGTAAGAGATTTATTTGAAGAAGCAAAGAGAAACGCACCTTGTATAGTATTTATTGATGAAATTGATGCAGTTGGTCGTCAAAGAGGAGCAGGACTTGGTGGAGGACATGATGAAAGAGAACAAACTTTGAATCAGCTATTAGTTGAAATGGATGGATTCTCAGAAAATGAAGGAGTTATTGTATTAGCAGCAACTAATAGACCAGATGTATTAGATAAAGCATTATTAAGAGCAGGAAGATTCGATAGACAAATTGTAGTAGGTGCACCAGATGTTAAAGCAAGAGAACAAATTTTAGAGGTACATTCAAGAAAGAAAAAACTAGCAGATGACGTAGACTTAAAAGTAATTGCAAAAAATACTTCAGGATTTGCAGGTGCAGATTTAGAAAATGTATTAAATGAAGCGGCATTACTAGCAGCAAGAAGAAATCTATCAGAAATAGGGATGAAGGAAATAGAAGATGCTATGGTCAAAGTCACAATGGGACCAGAAAAGAAAACAAGAGTAAGAAGTGAAAAAGAAAACAGATTAGTATCTTATCATGAAGCTGGTCATGCAGTTGTAAGTCATTACTTAGAAACACAAGATCCAGTACATCAAATATCAATTGTACCAAGAGGGATGGCAGGAGGATATACTATGTATCGTCCAACAGAAGATAAGAACTTTATGTCTAAAACAGAAATGGAAGAAAACATAGTATCATTATTAGGTGGAAGAGTTGCAGAAGCATTAATTTTAAATGACATATCTACTGGTGCAAGTAATGACATTGAAAGAGCAACAGGAATTGCAAGAAGCATGGTTACAAAATATGGAATGAGTGATAGAATAGGGGCATTAATGTTAGGCTCTAATCAAAGTGAAGTATTTTTAGGAAGAGATTTTGCACAAGCAAAAGAATATTCAGAAGAGACAGCAGCAATAATAGATGAAGAAGTTAAGAAAATTATTGACAAAGGATATAATCATGCAAAACAAATACTAACAGAGCATGTAGACAAATTACATGCAGTTGCAGGAATTCTTTTAGAAAAAGAAAAGATAGAAGCAGATGAATTTGAAGCAATTTTTTCTGAATAGAGGTTAATATGAAAAATTATTATGAAATATTGCAAGTAAATGAAAATGCATCAAATGAAATTATAGAGAAAGCATATAAAGTATTAGTAAAAAAATACCATCCTGATTTACAAGCAGATACAAAGATAAAAGAAGTTACAGAAAAAAGATTAAAGGAAATAAATGAAGCATATAATGTGCTTTCAAATGAATTCTTAAAGGAACAATATGATGTAGAATTAAAAAAAGAAAAAGAAGAACAATTCAGAAAAAAATATGGCGAAAAAGACTATGGTACAGAAAAAAAGAATTTTTATAATAATCCACAAACAACAAAAAATGTAACAAATGTGCAAAAGCAGGAACAATCAAATCAGCAAAATGATAAAATTAGTACAACAGGTGGTATTGTAAATTTTATAAAAGTATTATACAATGATAGACCTAAAAGGGAAGAATATAAAGAAATGACTAAAAAAGATTTATTAGCAGTTTTCTTAACTATTATTGTAGTAATAGCATTAGGAGTTATTTTATGGTATATTCCATTTACTAATGGATGGATAAGAGAACTTATCTTTGAAAATCCAATATTTAAATGGATTGGCAGAATATTCAGTAGATAGCATGAATATTTGACAAATTACACATAATATGGTACAATAAAAACATATTTTAAGAGTTTACCTAGAACATTATTGTTTGAGCGGTAAAGGGTAACAAAATAGAAATGTTACTTACACTTATAGTAAGATTAAATCTTGCAAGGAGTCTTAAAAGATTTCTTTGCAAGATTTTTTGAATTTAGGAGGGATATAAATGAAGTATTTTAAAAAACTAGTGGGAGAAAGAATTTATTTATCACCACGAAATAATGAAGATGTAGAAAAATTTACAGAATGGCTAAATGATTTTGATATAACAGACTATTTAGGAAGAAGTGACACAGTATGTTCATTAGATAAAGAAAAACAATATTTAGAAGAAAACCAAAATGCAGAAGCTTCATTTGCAATTATAGATTTAGAAAAGGATGAAATGATAGGTTCAATAGCATTAGAACGTATAAATCATACACATAGAGTAGGAACATTGGGTGTATTTATAGGGGACAAACAATATTGGAATAAAGGATATGGTACAGAAGCCATAAGATTAATTTTAGATTATGGATTTAATTATTTAAATTTACATTGTATACAATTACATTTAATGAGCTTTAATCAAAGAGCATTAAAATGCTATCAAAAATGTGGATTTAAAGAAACAGGAAGAGTAAGAGAATGTAGATTTATAAATGGAAAATATTATGACATTATTTGTATGGATATTTTATCAAGTGAATTTACAGGAAGCTATATAAAAAATAAAAATATAGAGTGATATGGAAAAGAAAGTCGAAAAATGTCAAAACTTGCGATGAAAAGTATATCGTAAAGTCTTGAAAAATTCGACTTTCTGTGTTATTATTAAACTATTCTAATTCATAAAATTATTTAGTTCATTTTTATTCGAAAAAATTTCCAAAAACAAGAAAAATAATAAAAAAAGGAGGTTTATTAAAAAGAAACAAATATTTACTAATAAATAAAAATTGACATATAAGAAAAAATAATGTAAAATATGAAAGGAGAGATAAAACAAATTTATGACAAAAACATATCAACCATATGATAAAATATTTAGAAAAGTATTATTCAGTAAAATCCATGCTACTGAACTAATTAATCAATATTTTCTTTTAAAAAATAAATTGAAAGAAGAAGATATAGAAAGATATACTTGCAAATTTGTAAATTTGCAATTTCAAAATAGAGAATCAGATATTTTATATAAAATGAAAAATACGAATATTTTCTTTTTAATAGAACATCAATCTCGTATAGATTACAACATGGCACAAAGAATTGCAGAATATCAAATTGAAATAATAAAATTAGAAAATCCAAAAACTGAAAACAGAAAAAATATAATCGTACCACTTATTATCCCAATTGTTATTTATACAAATAATAAAACTAAATGGGATGCAGCACAAAGTATTGAAGCAATGCAACCCCAATTTAATAGCTATCCAAATCAAAAAATAGGTCAATATAATATATTAGATATTAATACTTTTGATACTCAAAAACTTTTACATAATAATCTATTTACTCTAAGAATATTGGGATTAGAAAAGGCAAAAAACAAAGAAGAATTAGATAATATATTTCAATATATATTGTATACAGAAAAAAATGAACAAAATATTAGAATTTTGAAAGAAATTGCATACTACGTATATGATACAGTTTTAGAAAATGAAAAGGTAAAGAAAAAATTTGAAGAATGGGAAGAAGGTGAAAAAAATATGAGTTTTATTGATATATTATTAGAGGAAAAGCAAAGTTGGAAAGATGAGGCAAGAAGGGAAGGGCTAGAAGAAGGAAAACAAGAAGGAATAAAAGAAGGAATAAAAGAAGGTATAAAAGAAGGTATAAAAGAAGGAATAGAAGAGGGAAAAAAGAAAAAAACATATGAAATAATTATGAAAATGCTGAAAAAACAATTTAGTGAAAATATGATAATAGAATTAACAAATATAAAACCAGAGGAATTAAATGAATTAAAAAAAAGCTGTAGAAACAGATGATAAGTAAAACATACAAAAATACAAAAAATGGCAAAATATCTATTGACAAGCCTATAGCTTTAATGTATAATAAATAAAGTTATAGGGTTATCCCACATACAGATTCGTATTGCTGGAAGGAGGGAAATTGTAAATGTCAGAGATTAAAGTAAATAATGGAAATATAGAAGAAGCCTTAAAAAGGTTTAAAAGGCAATGTGCAAGAAATGGAGTTATGCAAGAAGTACGAAAAAGAGAGCATTATGAGAAACCAAGCGTTAAGAGAAAGAAAAAGTCAGAGGCTGCAAGAAAAAGAAAATTTTAAGAAAAATGGGAAGTATGTATAATTAAATACTTCCCTTTTTGTGATTTTACAGTATAAAGTACCAAAAAATGGATAGAATAAAAATAATTTAGAGAAGAAAGGAAAACTTATGGAATATCAAGTAAAAGAAATAAAAAAAGGAATCAATCTTCATTTGATTAATAATGATAAATTTAAAACAAATTTGGTTTCTGTATTTTTAACAACACAATTAAATAGAGAAAATGTTACAAAAAATGCAATAATACCAGCAATCTTAAGACGTGGTTCTAAAAACATGCCAACACAGGAAGATATTAGCAAGGAATTAGAAGAAATGTATGGAGCATCTTTTAATTGTGGAATTGATAAAAGAGGAGATAATCAAGTCTTAAAATTCTATATGGAAAGCATAAATGATGCATTTTTACCAGAAGGTGAAGAAAAAATATTATATAAGACAATAGAAAAACTATTAGAAATTGTATTTAATCCATTAGTAGAAAATGATGGATTTAAAGAACAATATTTAGAACAAGAAAAAAATAATATAAAACAAGCAATAGAAGGAAAAATAGATAATAAAGCAAGATATGCAATAGACAGATGTATAGAAGAAATGTATAAAAATTATCCATTTGCATTATATAAATATGGATATATTGAAGACTTAGAAAGTTTAGATAGAATAGAATTATATAAATATTATCAAGAATTACTAAAAACTTGTAAAATAGATATCTTTGTGTCTGGAATAATAGAGGACAACATATATGATACTGTTTGCAAATCAAGTGAAATACAAAAATTAGAAGATAGAGAACCTAAATATGAAAAAATGACCTTAGAAGTTATACCAAACAATAATGAACAAGTTGTACAAGAATCAATGGATGTAACTCAAGGAAAACTTATATTAGGCTTAAATATTGCTTTAGATAATCCAGACATGCAATATGATGTACTGATATATAACAGTATTCTAGGAGGAAGTGCAAATTCAAAGCTATTCCAAAATGTAAGAGAAAAAGCAAGTTTAGCATATGTTGCAAGTTCAAGTTACTTGAAAGCAAAAAACAACATCTTCATAAACTGTGGAATTGAAATTGGAAATTATGAAAAAGCATTAAAAATAGTAAAAGAACAATTAGACCAAATGAAACAAGGAGATTTTACAGATGATGATATAGAAGTAGCCAAAAAAGGGATGATAGATGCAATACAGACAATTGATGATGAACAAGATACAGAAATAATGTATTTCTTTGGACAAGAGTTTTCTGATAATAAATTAGATATTGAACAATATATTAGCAGGATACAAAAAGTAACAAAACAAGACGTATTAGAAATTGCCAAAAAAGTACAAATAGATACAATTTATTTTCTAAGAAATTAAATTCATATATTAGCATAAAAAGAAAGGAGAAACATATGCAAGTAATTGAAAATCTGAAGGTAAAAGAAAAAATATATTCTGAAAAATTAGAAAATGGATTAACTGTTATGATAATCCCTAAAAAAGGAGTGCAAAAAAAATATATTATATGGGGAACAAACTATGGATCTAATGAAAGTTCATTTATTGTACCAGGGGAAACAGAAATTACAACAGTACCAGATGGCGTAGCACATTTTTTAGAACATAAAATGTTTGAACAAGAAAATGGAAAAAATAGTTTAGATGTATTAACAGAAATAGGAGTAAATGCAAATGCATATACAACAAATGACCATACGGCTTACCTATATGAGTGTACAGATCACTTTTTTGAAGCCTTAGATGAATTTATGGACTATGTACAACATCCATATTTTATTGATGAAAATGTAGAAAAAGAAAAGGGAATTATTGGCCAAGAAATAATGATGTATGATGATTATCCAGATTGGAAGGTATATTTAAATGCATTACAAGCTATGTACCATAAATTTCCTGTTCGTTTAGATATAGTAGGAACAATAGAAACAATAAGTAAAATCAATAAAGATATATTATACAAATGTTATAACACTTTCTATAATCCATCTAATATGGCAATGGTAATTTGTGGAGACTTTAATCCAGAAGAAATTTTACAGGAAGTCAAAAAAAGATTGGTAAATAAAAAAGCAAATGGAGAAATAAAAAGAATATATCCAGAAGAGCCAGAAGAAATAGTAAAAGAAAAAGTAACTCAAAATATGGAAGTTAGTAGACCACTATATACAATAGGAATAAAAGATAAACCAATAGATACTTGCCAAGGAAATGGAAAAGAAGAAATTGTAAAAAAACATATAGCAATTGAAATTTTATTACAGCTACTTCTAGGGGAAAGCTCTAATTTATATAAAACATTATATAATGACGGAACAATTTCTGCATCACCTAGTATGGATTATGAGTTTTCAAGGGGCTATGCTCATATTTTAATATCAGGACAGTCTAATGAGCCAGAAAAGGTATATCAAACTTTTAAAGAGCAGATAAAAGAAATGAAGGAAAATGGAATCAATGAAGAGGACTTTATTAGAATTCGTAAAACCTTATATGGAAACTATGTAAAAGAATATAATGATGTAACAGATATTGCAAGGATGTTTTTAGCAGACTACTTCAAAGAAATTAATAGTTTTGACTATATAGAACAAATTATGACAGTTAATTCAGAATATGCATATCAAGTTTTAAATGAAGTTTTCGACGAAAAGAAGATGGTTTTATCAATTATTGCAATGTAGAAAATTAGGTATAAATCTTATTTTATGATTTATACCGTTTTATTTTATATTTTAGTGTCAAAAAATGTCGACAAACGTCATACGAAAGTTGTGAAAAAAGAGGAATTTTGCTTGACTAAAAAGGAAAAATATGGTAATTTATAAATAAGCAAAAGATAAAATGATAGAAAAAGGAGAGGTGTATATGTTAAATGATGAAATTTGTAAATTAAGAGATAAATTAAACAAAAGCATAGAATCAGGAGACGACTATTCTATTATCTATCAGTTAAGTATTGAATTGGATGAGCTTATAGCCAAATATTATAAAACTAATAAAGAAGTGATAAAAAAATAACTCTTCCCAGAATTAGAGTATTCTAGTTTATAAACTAGGATACTTTTTTTATAATTTATTAATACTTGCCAATATGAAAAAAGTGTGATATAATTCTTAGCCAGAAATATAAAAAACCGAAAGGAAAAAAATTATGGACAATTCACTAGAAGAAAACAAAAAAATAACTAAAAAAGAAGCAAGATATAAAAACTTTAGACAAATTGTAAATAATTTTTATAACGAAGAATTAGAAGGCATCCATCAAGAAGAAGAAATACAGATAAAAAATAAGGGAAGTATAAATATTGAACCTTATCTTATATATGACAAATTTTCCAATGATATGAAGGTAGAATTCAGAATTGGAGACAAGAGGATGTATAAAATAAAAGATTTATCAGAATTTTATGATAGGATGCTAAATAATAGTTTTTATCGATATGGAGATAAACTCCAGTTTATACATACGAAAAGTGCATTTAATGCACAAGGTCAAGAACTACTAGAATTTATATTAAAATATGCAGAAATAATAAAATATGCAAACTCTAATTCAAACAATCAATATAAATACTATGGGCAAACCTTAAGTGAGACAAGTATTATGCTAAGTAATACAGGACTTGATGACTTATTTGAAATATTAAAGGGTAAAACCGTTAAAATGAAAAAAGACACAGTAGAATTAGAAGTTACATTTATAGATGAAGATCCAAAATTAGAGTTCACATTAAATCAAATAGAAAAAGAAGAATATACAATCACACCAAATGTAGATATATTTCACATGAATGTACTTAGAGGAAAAAAACATAAGTACATTTTACAAGAAAACAGCCTATATCGTATGACACCTGAATACATCAATACAAATTTTAGATTATGGCAAAGTTTTAGAGAAAACTATGTATCAGAATTGCACTTACAGAAAAAAGACTTAGTACAGCTGTTTTCTATTGTAATACCAAAAGTAAAAAATGCAATAAAAATGGGAAATGTCGAAAAAAGTGAAATAGAAAGATTAAGACCAAAAGAACTTGGAATAAAAGTATTTTTAGACTTTGACGAAAATGACTATATAATTGCAGATATAAAATTCTGCTATGACACATTTGAATTTAATCCATTAGATGAAAATAAAAAAATTGAAATCCCAAGAAACATAGTAGAAGAAGCAAAAGCACTTAATATATTTAGGCAAACAGGATTTATGTTTGATGTAAAAAATATTCGATTTATTTTACCAGACAATGATAAAATTTATGAATTTTTAACAAATGATATTACATACTATATGCAAAAATTTGAAGTAATGGTAACAGATAACTTTAAGAATAAACAAATTACAAAACCAAAAATAGGGGCTTTAGGAGTTAAAGTAGAAAATGATTTATTAACAATAGATTTTAGCAAAATAGATTTTAATATAGAAGAATTACAAGACATTATAGGCAAATATCAATTAAAAAAGAAATATCATAGATTAAAAGATGGTACATTTTTAGAACTAGAGAATAATAAAGAAATATCATTTTTAGACCAACTAATTACAGGGATGGGAGTAAGTTACAAAGATATAAAGCAAGGACAAATACAACTTCCTGCAAATAGAAGTCTATACTTAAATCAGTTACTAAAGACACTAAAAGGAACAGAAATTACAAAAAATCAAGAATATAAAGAAATGATAAATAACTTTAACCAAGAACTACTAGAAGAATTTGATTTACCACAAAATTTAAAAGCACAATTACGTTATTATCAGAAAATAGGATTTAATTGGCTAAAAATATTAGACAACTATCAATTTGGTGGAATATTAGCAGATGATATGGGATTAGGAAAAACATTGCAAATTTTAGCAGTTATTTTATCATATGTAGAAAATACAAAAAAAGAAGTAAATGCAGTAAAACCAAGTATTGTAATATCACCAAGTTCTTTAACACTAAACTGGCTTAATGAGGTACATAAATTCACACCAGATTTAAAAGTACAAGTTATAAGAGGAACAGCATATGAAAGAAAAAGGCAAATATCAAAAATATCAAATTATGACTTGATTATCACATCATATGATTTATTAAAAAGAGATATTGAAATATATCAAGAATATAATTATCAATTTAGATATGCAGTAGCAGATGAGGCACAATATTTAAAAAATAGTAATACACAAAATGCAAAAGCAATAAAACAGATAAAAGCACAATCAAGATTTGCTTTAACAGGAACACCTATAGAAAATTCATTAGCAGAAATATGGTCAATTTTTGATTTCATTATGCCAGACTATTTATTCGGGTATAAAAAATTTAAAACAATATATGAAACACCAATAGTAAAAGATAATGATGAAAGTGCAATGAAAAAACTAAAAATGTTAATAGAACCATTTGTATTGAGAAGAACTAAAAAAGAAGTATTGACAGAACTGCCTGAAAAAACAATAACAATATTAAACAATGAAATGGAAGAAGAACAACAAAATGTATATTTGACATATTTAGCACAGGCTAAGGAAGAATTAACAAGTGAAATTAATATAAATGGATTTGAAAAAAGTCAAATGAAAATATTAGCAGTATTAACTAGATTACGCCAAATCTGTTGTCATCCAAGGCTATTTTTAGAAAACTATAATGGAACTAGCAGTAAATTAGAACAATGTATGGAAATAGTAGAAGATGCAATAGCATCAGAGCACAAGATATTGATATTTTCTACATATACATCAATGTTTGAAATTATGGAGGAAGAATTAAAGGCAAGAAACATTTCATACTATAAATTAACAGGAGCAACAAAAGTAGATGAAAGAATAAAAATGGTAGACGAATTTAATGAAAATCCAGATATAAAAATATTTTTAATATCATTAAAAGCAGGAGGCACAGGATTAAACTTAACAGGAGCAGATATGGTAATACATTATGATCCTTGGTGGAATTTATCTGCAGAAAATCAGGCAACAGATAGAGCATATAGAATTGGACAGAAAAACAATGTGCAAGTATATAAATTGATTACAAAAAACTCAATTGAAGAAAAAATTTATGAGTTGCAAATGAAAAAGGAAGAACTTATAGATAATATATTAAGCACAAAAACTACATTTATTAATAAACTAACAAAAGAAGAAATAATGAATCTATTTAAATAAATCAATTTGAACAAAGTAAATATATATGATATAATAGTTATGATTTCTAAACAGAAATCGTAACTATTTTTTTAGCGAGAGGAGGAACAAGATGGAACATGTAAAAACACTGACGAGCAAAAAACTCTCTCAAACGCTCAAAAAAGGTGGCTGTGGTAAGTGCCAGACCTCCTGTCAGTCTGCATGCAAAACTTCTTGCACAGTTGGAAATCAGAGCTGTGAAAAAGAAAGCAAAGATTGACAAATAGTTACGGTGAGCAGGAAATTCCTGCTCACTACTTAAAATATAAAGGGAAGAAAGAAAATGGATGATTATATAAACATTATCGGTGGAGGACTAGCAGGATGTGAAGCAGCATATCAAATTGCAAAACAAAATATAAAAGTAAAGTTATATGAAATGAAACCAAAGAAGTTTTCACCTGCTCATAGTAACGAAAACCTAGCAGAAATAGTATGCAGTAATTCTTTTAAATCAAATTTATTAACAAATGCATGTGGACTATTAAAAGAAGAACTAAGAAGACTAGATTCTTTGCTAATTAGAATAGCAGATGAAACTAAAGTACCAGCAGGACAAGCCTTAGCAGTAGATAGAGAAATATTTTCAAAAAGAGTAACAGAAGAATTAAAAAAAGAAAAACTTATAGAAATAATTCCTTGTGAAGTAGGAAAAGACATATCTATAAAGGATTTGGCACAAGATGCTATTACAATTATTTGTACAGGACCACTTACATCTGAAGCACTTACAAAGGAAATTCAAGAACTAACAGGGCAAGAAAAACTATACTTTTATGATGCAGCTGCGCCAATTGTAAGCAAAGAAAGCATAAATTTTAACATTGCATTTTATGGAGATAGATATGTACAAGAAAAGCAAAAAAATGAAACAGTAGAAAAATGGAAAGAAAGAATAGATATTAACAATAGATTAGAAAATGTGGAAAATAGTTATATAAATTTACCATTTTCTCAAAAAGAATATGAAGAATTTGTTAATGCTCTAATAAATGCAGAGGTTGTAACATTACATGAATTTGAAAAGAAAGAAATTTTTGAAGGCTGTATGCCAATAGAAATAATGGCTAAAAGAGGTATAGACACTTTAAGATATGGACCTTTAAAACCAGTAGGATTTGATGATCCAAGAACTGCAAAAAGACCATATGCAGTAGTTCAATTAAGGCAAGATGACAAACAGGCAAGCTTATATAATTTAGTAGGATTTCAAACCAACTTAAAATTTGGAGAGCAAAAAAGAGTATTTTCTATGATACCAGGATTAGAAAATGCAGAGTTTATAAAATACGGAGTAATGCATAGAAACACATACTTAAATTCCCCAAGTTTATTAGATGAGACTTATAAATTAAAAAATAATCCACATATATATTTTGCAGGACAAATTACGGGAGTAGAAGGATATGTAGAATCAATATCTTCTGGATTGGTGGCAGCATTAAATGCAATAAATCAACTAAAAAATAACAAAGAAAAAGTAATATTTTCCGAAAATACAGTAATAGGAGCATTAGCTAAATATATATCAACACCAAATTCTAAATTCCAACCTATGAATGCTAATTTTGGAATATTACCTGAACTTGAAGGAGAAAAAATTAAAGATAAAAAACAAAGATATTCAAAATATGCTACTAGAAGTTTAAATGAATTTTAAGCTACTAGTAGCTTAATTTATTACCATAATATTACAAAAATGTTAAAAAAACATTAAAATTTTACAAAATTTACATAAAATTATTGTATTTTTTTCTAAACTCTGATATAATTATCTTTGTATGATAAAATTTTCTAGAACTATAGTTCGAAAGGGGAAAATTATGGTAAATTTAAATGAAATAGAAAATGATTTAGTAAATAAACAAAAAGAACTAGAGGAAAAATCAGAAAAAATATCAAACTTAGGAAACGAATATAATGAAAAATTATCTGAGTTAGAGGCTCAATATAATTCAAATGTAGCAGACTTAAATGCAGAAATTGAAAGATTAAAAGGTATGAAGCAAACTGCACCAGAAGGAAGTACTGAAGAAGAGATAGATGACGTGAATGCTAACAATGAAGAAGTAGATAAAAAAATTGAAGAAGTAAAACAAGAATTAAAAAATGCAGGAGAAAACTATCAAAATAGTAAAAATCAATTAGAAGAAGATAGAAAAAGAGAAGAAGCCGAGAATGAAACAGAAAGAGAAAATATATCAGAAAATATATCAGCTGTAAAAAAGCAATTCTTAGAATCAATAGAACAAAACAGAGAAGAAGCAAAGCAGGAAGAAGAAAAAGCAAAAAAAATAGAAGAAAAAGCATATGAAAAGTTCCGTGAAAAAAACAAACAAATTAGAGGAACTAAGAAAAATGTAGAAAATCTAAAACTATCATTAGATAGCTTAAATAAAATCGAAGGCAGCAATGTAGAAGAAGCAAAAAAACAAGTCTTAAAAGCTAAAAAAAGTGAAATGCAAAAACTAAAAAACTTTGCAAAAAGTAGGACCAAATTATGGGAAAAATATAATGAAGCATATAAAAATAGACAACAAGCTGAAAAAAATACAGAAAATATAATGAAAGAGACAGAAGAACTTATTGCTAAATATTCTTTGAGTATAGAACTAGAAGAAAATGAAGAGAGCACTGAAATAAAACCAGAAGAGCAAGAAGAACAACAAGTAGAAAGCAAAGAAGAAGACAAACAAACAAAAAGTAAAAATGAACCAATACTTGGATATACAGCAGAAAGCTTAGAAAATGAAACAAAAAGATTAAAAGACCAAATAAGAGAAACTTTTGAAAGCAAAGAAATTGCATTAGGAACAGAATTAGAAAATAAACTATATCAGAGAGTAGAAAATCAATATATTCTTTTTGATAAGGTATTAAATAATCCAAAATCTTCAAAAAAACAAATAGAAAAGATGTCTAAAGAATTTGAAGAATACAAGGGGTGGAATATTGATGATATAGTAAAAGATGTATTACATGTACAAGAAGAAGCTGAAAATAGAGAAGAATTATTAAAAGTAGCAGAACAACTAGGAATTACAGATGTAGAACCAAAAGGACAAACAGAGCCAGAAGAACCAGCAGAACCAAAAGAGCAAACAAAGGGTAAAATAAACTTTACAGAAGAAGAACTAAAACATATTATTGAAGAACAAAAAAATGCAGTAAATGGATTTTTTGCAGAAAAGGGAGTTACTAATAGTATCATAATGACTAAAATTTTGAAAGATATTAGTATAGGTCAGAAAGAATTTTTAAAGATAATTAAAGGAGAGACTAATCCAGACATATCTGTAAAAGATTTTAATGAGGCACTTGAAGAATTAAAAAAATCTACTAATGAGCTTAATGAAGCTTTTAAAGATGAGAAAAAAGTAGGAAAAATGATAGATATATATTTGCACGAACTAAGACTTGCAACATATATGCAACCTAACAAAGAGGCACTTGATAAAGCAGTTAAAGAATATAATGACTTTTTAGTGGAAGCAAAAAATTTACAAATACCTATTAATGACAAATTTAAACTTATAGAAGAAAAATCACAACAAAAACAAAATAATCAAGAAACAAAGCCAAATCCAAAACCTGTTTCATCAACAAAAACTACAACTAGAAGTACACAAACAAAAACACAACAACAACCAACTGAAGCAAGTACAGCACAGGAAAATTCAAAAAATCCAAAATTTACGGAAGTAAAGCGATGGATTTTCAATGAAAAAGATGTACAAGATTTGGTAAACGGATATCAAGATACTATAAATGAATTCTTTATAGCAAATGGCTTTCAAGAGAAAGATACAAGTGAATTAAGAACACAAATGCATGAAATGGTTAACAGATACAAAAATAATTATACACAAATTCTTCAAGATACAGACAACCCAGAATTTGATTCACAAGTAATAAATGAAGGCTTCTATAATTTACAAAAATACTTAAAAAATGGTGCGGCAGTTTTAATGGTAGCAAATGATGCTATAAATAGTATTAGAAAACAAATAAACGAGAAAGAACATGGAGAAGAAAAAGATAAATTAATTGATAAATATAATAATATTTTAAATGAAGCAAAACTTTTAAGAATACCTACTGTTGCTAAAAATATTGAAAAAAATCAAGACACGCAAAAAATAGACTTAGAAAAAATAACATTTTTTGCCAAAGCAGGACTATATCATTTTACATTTTCAGATGGTACAGCTGTAGGAGTTAATCAAATGTACTTTATGAAGAGAAGTAAAATGAAGGAATTACAACAAGATTTAATGTCTCAAGTAAGAGAAATCAGAGCAATTATGCATACACCAGATTTTGCTTTGATAGATGCTTTATCATCTGCTATGCGAATTAGAAATGACTATTTCAAAGACCCAAAAAAGGAATTTTCGATAAAAGAAATAAATACAAAGATAGCAAAATATGCAGATGGAGTAGAATATAGCCATATGAGTCCTGGATTTACTAAAATAGTTTATGACAATATAAGTAAAATTCCAGAAATAAAAGAAATTCAAAATAAATCGCTAAATGGTAATAAAGAAACTTTAGGAAAACCAGGAAAATCTGCCAAAAAAATAATAAACAAGATATTAAAAAATGCAAAAGCAATAAAAGGAATAGAAGTATTAGGACCAGTAGGAAGATTTGGGAAACTCAGATATTTAATAGAAAGCTATATTTTAAAAAATTGCTTATCTGCACCAAAGCGTCAAGAACAACTAAAAGAGGAAACGGCTAATATAAAAACAGCAGGTAATTTAAACTATGCTGAACAAAAACAAGAATTTGACTCAAACATAAAAGCAACAGAAAAACAAAAGCAAGATATGAAAAAAATTACAAGACAATATGCAGAAAAAGAGCAAGAAGGCGATATATTAGATGGAGAATGGAAACCATTAGAAGACAACTCAAGAGAAGAAAATGAATAATCAAAAAAGAAACATAAAAACTTGGAAAAATTTCCAAGTTTTTATTGACTTTCAAGGGCAAACGTGATAAAATATAATCCGTTATGGTAAATTGCATGTATTATGCAGTTCCGTAATGAAAAATAACTTTAAATAGGAGGTGAAATTTAAGTGCCAACAATTAATCAATTAGTTAGAAAAGGAAGAAAAACAGGTGTTACAAAATCAACTGCACCAGCATTACAACATGGATATAACTCAAAAAATAAAAGAGTAACAAATAATAGAGCACCACAAAAAAGAGGCGTTTGTACAGTTGTAAAAACAGTTACACCTAAAAAGCCAAACTCTGCATTGAGAAAAGTAGCCAGAGTTAGACTTTCAAATGGTTTTGAAGTTACATCTTATATCCCAGGTATAGGACATAACTTACAAGAGCATAGTGTTGTTTTAATTAGGGGTGGAAGAGTAAAAGACCTTCCAGGTGTTAGATATCACATAATTAGAGGAACACTAGATACAGCAGGAGTAAAAGACAGAATGCAAGCACGTTCAAAATATGGAGCAAAAAAACCAAAAAAATAAACCGTGTTAGCAATTAGTGCTTGTAACTTTCCTAACTTAAGGTACTTAAATTTGGAATAGATTATAAAGCACTATACGGGGAAGAACGTCTTCCCAGAGTAACTTGGGTATAAATAATACCTATAAAAAAGGAGTGAAGAATAGTGCCAAGAAAAGGATTTATAGCAAAAAGAGACGTATTACCAGACCCAATATATAATAGTAAAGTAGTTACAAAATTAGTAAACAATATAATGTTGGATGGTAAAAAATCAGTTGCTCAAAAAATTGTGTATGATGCATTTGATATCATAAAAGAAAAAGAAGGTAAAAACCCTTTAGAAGTTTTTGAAGCAGCTTTAGAAAATGTTATGCCAGTTCTTGAAGTAAAAGCAAGAAGAGTAGGTGGAGCAACTTATCAAGTTCCATTAGAGATTAGACCAGAAAGAAGACAAACTTTAGGTCTAAGATGGTTAGTAATATATGCAAGAAGCAGACATGAAAAAACAATGGCTGAAAAATTAGCTAATGAAATTATGGATGCTTGTCAAGGAAATGGTGGAGCATTTAAGAAAAAAGAAGATACACATAGAATGGCAGAAGCAAATAAAGCATTTGCACATTATAAGTGGTAAAATTATTTTAAATTAGAACAAATGGAGAAGATTGAAGGGAGGAAAAATACAAATGGCAGGAAGAGCATACCCACTAGAAAGAACAAGAAATATAGGAATTATGGCTCACATTGATGCAGGAAAAACAACAACAACAGAAAGAATTTTATTTTATACAGGTAAAACTCATAAAATAGGAGAAGTTCATGAAGGTGCTGCAACAATGGACTGGATGGAGCAAGAACAAGAAAGAGGTATAACAATTACATCTGCTGCAACAACATGTTTTTGGAATAATAATAGAATTAATATTATTGATACTCCAGGTCACGTTGACTTTACAGTAGAAGTACAAAGATCCCTAAGAGTTCTTGACGGTGCAGTTACAGTTTTAGCCGCAAAAGGTGGTGTTCAACCACAAACAGAAACAGTTTGGAGACAAGCTGATAAATATCAAGTTCCAAGAATGGTATATGTTAATAAAATGGATATTACAGGAGCAAACTTTATGCTTTGCGTTGATCAATTAAGAAATAGATTAAAAGCAAATGCAGTTCCAATCCAATTACCAATTGGAGCAGAAGACCATTTCTTAGGTATAGTTGATTTAATGAAAATGAAAGCATTTATTCATAAAGACGATTTAGGAAAAGAAATTGAAGAAACAGAAATACCAGAAGAAATGAGAGCAGATGCTGAAAAATTCAGAGGTGAAATGATAGAAGCAGCTGCAGACCAAGATGAAGAATTAATGATGAAATATTTAGAAGGTGAAGAACTAACAGAGGAAGAAATAAAAAGAGGTTTAAGAGCAGGTACAATAGCAAATAAAATTGTTCCAGTAACATGTGGTTCTTCATATAAAAACAAAGGTGTACAAGAATTATTAAATGCAGTTGTTGACTATATGCCATCACCATTAGATATTCCACATATCAAAGGTGAAACATTAGATGGTCAAGAAACAGAAGCAAAAACTTCTGATACAGAACCATTTGCAGCATTAGCATTTAAAATTGCTACAGACCCATTTGTAGGAAAATTATGCTTCTTTAGAGTATATTCAGGAACATTAGAATCTGGTTCAACAGTATTAAACTCAAGTAAAGATAAAAAGGAAAGAATCGGAAGAATCCTACAAATGCATTCAAATCATAGAGAAGATATTGACAAAGTATATGCAGGAGATATTGCAGCAGCAGTAGGATTAAAAGATGTTACAACAGGTAACACACTTTGTGATCCAGATCATCCAATTATACTTGAATCAATGGAATTCCCTGAGCCAGTTATTGATGTTGCAATTGAGCCAAAAGATAAAGTAGCTCAAGAAAAAATGGCAATAGCATTAGCAAAA
Organism: uncultured Clostridia bacterium; assembly: GCA_947631725.1. Classification (GTDB taxonomy): domain Bacteria; phylum Bacillota; class Clostridia; order TANB77; family CAG-508; genus CAG-269. Next base: position 1,053 of record CANRML010000005.1, on the reverse strand, counting down.
TTGGCAGAAGAGGATCCAACATTTAAGACATATACAAATCAAGAAACAGGACAAACAATTATAGCAGGTATGGGTGAATTACACTTAGATATAATTGTTGATCGTTTAAAAAGAGAATTTAAAGTAGAGTGCAATGTAGGTAAACCACAAGTTGCATATAAAGAAACAATTAGAAATAAAGTAAGAGTTCAAGGAAAATTTATTCGTCAATCTGGTGGTAAAGGACAATATGGTGATGTTTGGTTTGAAATGGAACCATTAGAGCCAGGAAAAGGAATTGAATTTGAAAGCAAAATCGTTGGTGGAGCTGTTCCAAAAGAATACATTAAACCAATAGAACAAGGTATGAGAGAAGCTGCAGAAAGCGGTGTTCTTGCTGGATATCCTGTAATTGACTTTAAAGTAGCTTTAGTAGATGGTTCATACCACGAAGTTGACTCTTCAGAAATGGCCTTCAAAATAGCAGCATCTATGGCCTTCAAAGAAGGATGTAAACAAGCAAAATCAGTAATTCTAGAACCTATTATGAAGGTAGAAATTACTGTTCCAGAAGAATATATGGGTGATGTTATTGGAGATATTAACTCTAGACGTGGAAGGATGGAAGGTATGGAAGGTGTAGATGGAATGCAAGAAATACACTCATTTATCCCACTTTCTGAAATGTTTGGATATGCAACAGACTTACGTTCAAGAACACAAGGTAGAGGAACATATTCTATGGAACCTTCACATTATGAAGAAGTTCCAAAATCTGTTTTAGAGCAAATAGTTGCTTCAAGAGCTAAAAAAGAAGCATAAAATTTGCTAAAATACTTGCAATTTTCGTAAAAATAGTATAAAATGCAAGTGATTAAATTGTTATTTAATTTTAAATTATAAAAATTTAAGGAGGAATTTAAAAATGGCAAAAGCAAAGTTTGAAAGAACAAAGCCACACGTAAACATTGGTACAATCGGACACGTTGACCATGGAAAAACAACAACAACAGCAGCTATTACAAAATATTTATCATTATTAGGAAAAGCAAAATTTGAAGCTTACGATGAAAT
>CANRML010000004.1 GCA_947631725.1 uncultured Clostridia bacterium | reverse complement strand
TTTAATAATGTCTTTTTTATCTATCTTTTCAAATTCTTCTTTAGAACATTTTAAGATTCCATATTCTTCTAGCAATTCTTCTCTATTTTTTGATAATATGATTTTTCCATTGTTTATAAAAGTAATGTAATCTGCAATATGTTCTAAATCTGTTGTTATATGAGTGGATATAAATATAGAACACTCTTCGTTTTGAATAAAATCTTGAAAAATATCTATTACCTCATTTCTTGCTATTGGGTCAAGTCCTGCTGTTGGTTCATCAAGTATTAGTAATTTGGGATGATGTGAAATAGCTGTTATTATTTCTAGCTTTTTTCTCATACCTTTGGAAAGTGTTTTTATTGGCTTATTATTAGGTAATGTAAATTCATTTAAGTATTTAAAATATAACTGAGAATCCCAATTTTTATAAATATTTTTCATAACAGTATTTATATCATTTGCTGTAAGAATTTCTGGAAAGAACATATCGTCTAATACTACTCCAATATCTTCTTTTATTTTTTTGTCTTCCTTCCTATTGTCAAGTCCAAATATTTTTATGTCACCTGTATAGTTTTTTATAATATCTAAAATTGCTTTAATTGTAGTGGTTTTTCCTGCTCCATTTTCACCAATAAAGCCCATAATCACTCCTTTTGGCAATGTAATATTAACATCTTTCAATTCAAATCCATTATATTTTTTACATAGATTTTTAACTTCTAATATATTTTCCATTTATTTATCCTCCCATAAATATTCAAAACTTTCTAATACCTCTTTTTTACTTATATTAGATGATTTACATATTAAGACAATTTTATCAATATATCCTTCAATTTCTTTTAGTTGTTCTTCTCTTAATAATTCAATATTTTTAGCAGCAACTAAACTTCCTTTTCCATGAATTGTTTTTATAAATCCTTCTTGTTCTAATTCATCATAGGCTTTTTTCACTGTCATTACACTAATTCGTAAATCTTGTGCTAATCCTCTTATTGATGGTAACATTTCATTTTCTTTTAGTTCATTACTTACTATTGCTTTTTTGATAGCTTGTTTTATTTGCTCAAAAATAGGCTGATTACTGCTATTGCTTATAATAATATCCATATTTAATTCTCCTTTTATTTACAACTGTTATATGTATATTATAACAGTTATAACAGTTTGTCAATATATTTAAGAAAAAAATAAAAAGATTATCACATTTTTTGATAATCTTTTAAATAATTATATAAATTGTAAATCATATCACTTTTCTAATTTTTATATGTATTGCTTTTCATAATCTCATGTACTTTTTCTTTTAATTTTTGTATAGCCTCTCTTGAATTTTCTATTTCTTCTGTATATTTTATTGGTTCTAGTATTTTAACAGTAACATCTTTTTTTCTTTTAAACAATTTTCTTATTCCTTTTGGAGCTCTAAAAGTAATTACTATCGGTATAACAGGAACATTGTTTCTTATAGCAAAATTAAATGCACCATTTTTGAAATTCCTTATCTTTTCATAATACGGCCATAATGCTTTTTCTGGATAAAAGTGTATTATTTTTCCTTCTTGTATAGCTTTGTCTAATTCCTTTATAAATTCTTCCTTATGACTTATATTGCTAGAGATAGGTATTGCTCTTAATAGTTTTATTAGTTTCCTTATAAAAGGAATTTTAAAGCTTCCTTCTCTTGTAGTAAAATACACTTTCTTAAGTCCAAAAGATAGTCCTATCATTGTGCAATCTAAAATCAAAACATGATTTGATACACTTATTGCTCCTGTTTGTAAGTTTTTAATATTTTCTTTTCCTTCTATTTTTAAATCATATACTATTTTATTTAAAATTGTTAAAATAGGAAAAGCTATCCCATAATATAATAAATTAGAAAAAAATGAAAATACTTTTCCTTTTTTAATATATTGATAATTTTCATCTATATTAAATTCTAACGGCTCATATAAATGAATAATATCTTCATTTTCATCTTGTACTAATTCTTCATTTTCTCTGGTAAAATATTTTTCCATTGTATATTACCTCTATCTATATCTAATTCTTTTTCAACTATTTCTGCTATTTTTTCGCAAGTATCTTTTGGTATATATCTTTTTTGATTTTCAATTATCTCATTTTGTAAATTCTTATTATTTATTATTTTTTTGGTGTTTTCTACTATTTCTTCTATATTTTCACACTTAATTGACATTTTTCTTTCATCAAAGAACTTTGCATTATAATTTTCACAACCTGGTATTGGCATTATATGAATTAGTGGTTTTTCCATAGTTGCAATTTCTGTAGTAGTTAATCCTCCAGGTTTACTAAGTATAACTTCACAGCTTGCTATATATTTACTTAATTCATTGCTATATGGAAGTATCATAACTCTGTTATTATTTTTATATTTGTTATTTAAAGATTTCTCTAGTTTAGTATTGTTTCCACAAGAAATAATAAATGTAATATCTGGAATATTTTCTAATAAGTTTTTTGTTATTTCTTTTACATTTCCAAATCCCATACTTCCATTTAATATTAAAATATATTTTTTATCAATATCTAAATTTAGTTGTTTTTTTGTTTCTTGTTTATCATATTCTTCTCTAAATTGTTTTCTTACAGGTATTCCTAAGGCTAATAATTTTTGTTTTTTTATACCTTTTTCTACAAAATCTAATTCTAATTCTTTGCTTGGTATAACAAAATAATCAGGATTAGTTTCTTCCCAAAAAGGTATACTCACATAATCTGTAGCTACTTGTAAAAAGTGAATATGATGTTCTTTTTTTATGGCTGTTAGCACTTGTGCTGCAAATAGATGTGTAGTTATAATGAAATTATATTTGTTTTCCTTTATATAATTATAAAGTTTATCTTTATTTAAACTGTTGATAATGTACACTGGTGATTTTAGCTTAGTTTTTTCATAAATTTCACCTAAGTTATATACATTTTTAAATATCTTACCATTTCTATTTGTCGATTGTATATATAATTTATTGACATTATCTTTTAATTTTGGATTAATTATTTCTAAATATTCCTTAAAATCAGCCTTAATATGTCTTGCAAGAAGTTCTTCTTGTATTGCCTTTGCTGCTGTATTATGTCCTCCACCTGTTCCACATGATAATATTAAAACTTTTTTATCTTCATTTTTTTCTAGTCTTTCTACAAGCTTATTATAAAAACATCCTAATTTACCAACATATCCATTATTCCAAGGTTTATTTCTGCCAAAATAATGAATAATTACTGTATTTTTACAAATCCATTTAATTCCTATTTTAGATTTAGGATTATTCAAATTATAAAAATTTAAGTTTCTATCTCCTAAATTATATTTTAAATCACTTACTAGTTTTATTTTGTCACCATATATTGTGCTAATTATATCTTGATCAGGTAATATAAGCTTTTTTTCAGTTTTTTGTATAAAGTTTATTACATCTTCTTCAATTTTTATTTTTCGTAATTCTTTTAAGTTCATTAAAAGAACTCCTGTATTTATATATGGTTCGTCTTTATCAATTCCTAGTCTTATTTCATTAAATTTATGTAACATCTTTTTGATGTGTGTTGTTGCAATAAAATAGTTGTTTTCAAAATCCATATTATATAGTGTGTCTAGTTTATTTATTACTATTGCATCACTATCTAAATATAAAACTCTGTCTATATCATTTGGTAAATATTTCGCCGCAAAAATTCTAAAATAAATTTCCACTGGATATTTTTCTTTACATACTGGCAATGATTTTATTTTTTCTTCATCAACTTTTATATCATTTACATGAAATTTTTCTAAGTCTAATCCTTTTTTTATTTCTTCTATGTTTTTGATAGTTAGATTTCTATTTAAAACATAAACATTAAATTCTTCATATCTATTAGATAGTTGTATAGAATTTAATAAAATGTTCAGTTGTTCTACATATTTATCATTTATAGTTACTAAAATATTCATTTTTCCCCTCTTTTTGCGAAAATATTGTTACTATTTGCAAATCTATATAAAGTATAACAAAAGGGCAAGTAATTGTAAATATTCTTACTTGCTCTTTTATTACTATTTATTTCTATTTTTAACTATTAGTTTATCACAAAAAGCAAGTATTGCTGGAAGTAATGTTAAAATTAAAATCGTTGAACATATAGTTCCTTCTGAAATTGTTTTACATATTTTTGCTGCAATAGCTGATGCAAAGTTTGCAATAATTAATGTTACTATAATTAGTATTGAACTTGAAGTCAATATAGTATGTATTGACTTATTATATGAATCTATAATTGCCTGTTTTATTCCTTCACTTTTTCTGTGTTCAAGATAATATGAGGTATATAATATAGCATAGTCAATAGTTGCTCCCATTAATATACTTTGAACAATTAGTATTGCAATAAAATATACATTTTCCCCTATAATAGATAATATTCCCATTGTTAAATAAACTGCTGTCTGAATTATAATGACTAATATAGTTGGTATAATTAGAGATTTAAATGTAATTGCAACTACTACAAATATTGCCACCATTGTTATTATAGTCATAAAGTTCAACTCATTATCAAAAGTTTGACTTATTTCATAAGCCATTGTAGAATCTCCTACTACATAAAAATCTTCTATTTCTTCTCCAAACATATCTTTTAATTTTTGAATAAATTCAAATGTTTCTTTTGATTCTGCAGAAAATTTAGTATTTAGCACAATTCTTGAGTAATTATTTCCAATTAGCAACTCTTTTGCATCTTTTATTGTAGTCTTTGCCTCTGTTATATCATTTCTCATATCTTCTTCTATAAAATCTGTAAATCTATCGTCTTGTAAAATATTTTCATTTAAAAATGTAACAAATTCCTCGACTGTCATTTGCCATTTATTATTATATTGTTTATCACTTCCATAATATGTATATAGAACCTCTACTGTATTTTTTTCTACTTCATCACTTAAATTACTAATAATAGCTAAGATTTCATCTGATGTATATTCTACATTTTTTATGCTATTATTCATAATTCCATTTACTGTATTTAATTTTAATATTTTTTCATTGTCAAAACTACTTGAGTATTCTTTATTTGTAATTACATCATTAAGTATAAAATTAACAAATTCTTTTAATGATAATTTTAGATTTTTATTTACATATTTAGAATTGTATAAACCGTAAAGTAAGTCTGTATTGTTTTTATCCATACCCAATAATGAAGATAATTCACTACTTTTGTATTTTTTATTGTTTATAACACTATTCATAACAGTTTGAACTAAATTTAAATCTTTAATAGTATTATTTGTTATTTTGCTTTTTAGCATGTCATCATTTTTATGTGCAAGTACAAAATTTACAAATTGTTGTGGTGTTAGTGTTGTGTTATTTTTACTTGAAACATATAAAGTGTATATGTTTTTTGCATTGTTAGTATCTATACCTATTATTTGAGAAATTTCTTGATAAGTAAAGCTTTTTTTGTTTATAGTATATTTCATTATATCTGATAGTAAATTTAATTGTTTAAATGTGGCTTCATCAATACTATTTTTTATACTTTCGACTTTACTATTATCTAATATTATTTTTACAAATTCATTTGGTGTAGCTGTCCATTTACTTATATTTCCTTTTGCAAAATCAATTAGATTATATAATTGATACATTTGATTTATATCTATACCAAGCATTTTTGACATTTCAGTAGCTTTATATTCAGTTTTATCATTAAGTAGTTCTGGGTTTGACATGATTTTTTCTAAGTTTGCTGTATCAATACCATCTAAATAGTGTGTTGTACTTTTTATGCCACTTATATTTTTAACAAAATCTGATATTGTATATTTATTTTCATTTTTTTGTGTACTGTATTTTAAAAGTAAAATTTGATTTACTTTTGTTTCTTCTATTCCAAATAGATTTGATAATGCTTTATTGTTCATCTGTTTATTTATTGTATTTAAATTACTAAATGTTGCTAATAGTTTAATATTTTGTACTGTTTTAGCATCAAAGCTATTTGCATATTCAGCATTTTTTAATACGTCATTTAACACAAAATTAGAAAATTCTGAAATTGTCATTTTTAGATCAATATCATTTACAAGGATATAATATTTATATAATTCATCCATTGTGTTATTATCAATTCCAAAGAGTTTTGCCATTTGACTACTTGTTATTTTCTTTTGTATTGTTTGTTTATTTGCAAATTTTGATAATGTATTTAATTTATTTCTACTTTCAGAGTTAATCTTGCTAGCGTATTTTTCATTTGTTAAAACATCTTTATTCATAAAATTTATGAAGTCATTTAAAGTAATTTGTGTGTTGTTATTTTTAGAAAGATAATATGTAAAAATGTCTTCTATCTTACTTTTATCAATTTCTAAAATATTTGATATATCACTTGAGGTTCTTTTTCTATTTATATCTCCTTCTACAACAAAGTTTTTTAATCTAGTAATATCTTTTTTTGTTTTATCACTTATTTTTTCGTTTGTCTTTTCATTGGTATATGCTTCATTTTCAATAAAGTCTATGAATTCTTTAAAAGTAATTGTGTTATTTTTTTCTGGGTTAAAATAATCAAAATATACTATTTTTAATAGATAATCTTCTATATCAACATCTGAGCCTAAATCTTTTAACTTATCTTTTAGTTTGTCATAAGTTAATTTTTCATTTATAGTATTTCCATATGCTAATACTTCGTCTACTTTTTCTTCATTTTCTAGTTCTGATAATTTTTTTGAAATCTTTTCCTCATCTTCATTTTTATATAATATAGCTATTTGATTGTTTTCGGAAAATACGTCTGCTATTTTATCTGTTTGTGAATCTGTATAATCAATACCTAAATTTCCTTTTAGTAAAAAGCTTGTAATAAATACTATAAGAAATATTGGAACTGCAATAAATCTAATTTTATAGCTAAAGCTTCCTAACTTACCTAGTTTGATATTTGGACTTCTTTTTTTGGTCTTAGAAATCCATTTATCAAATATTAGTATCAAGTCTGGAAGTACAAAGAAAATGCAAATTAAACTAAATAATACACCTTTTGCTAAAACAAATCCTAAGTCTTTTCCAATTTTAAATGTCATAAAGACTAATGCCAAAAGTCCAACTATTGTTGTAACTGAGCTACTTGATATTGCTTGAAATGCTTTATATAAAGCATTTTTCATAGCTTTTACTTTGTCTTTTTCTGTTTTCTTTTCTTGGTCATATCTATTCATAAGCATTATTGAATAATCCATTGATAAGGCCATTTGTAGTATGGCTGCTATTGAATCTGTAATATGTGAGACATTTGAAAATATAATATTAGTTCCTTTGTTTAGAACTACTGCCATAAGTATAGAAGTTAAAAATAGAAATGGTTCTACATAAGATTCACACATTATAAGTAAAATAACTAAAGCACAAGCGACTGCAAGTACAATTATCCAAATTGGTAATACTGATTTGTTTGTTTCTGATATTCCTCCACTTGTATAAAATGTATATTCTTTATATTTTTCTGATATTTGATTATATACATTTTTTGCTAACTCTGAATCAGATTTGTCATCTACTGTAACAACATATAAAGTATAATTTTCTTTGTTGTAATTTTCTGTGTCATCATAATCTACACTTTCTACTTCATCTGTTGATTCTAAATCATTTTTTATTTTTTGTTTTTCTTCATTACTTAAGTTTTCAAACATTATATTTAAACTACTGGTTTCTGTTTCTGAAAATTCCTCCTCCATAATGTCCATACCAATTCTTGTTTCTGATGTGTCTGGTAAATATTCAGCTATATCATGATTGATTTTTACCTTTGTTGATAATATTCCTGATACTATAGTAAATATAATAAATAATATTAAAATTAAATGTCTTTTGTTGATTATGAAGTCTGTAATCTTTCTCAAAGTAAATCCTTCCTTTCATTTTAACATGCGTTATATTATATTCTAATTATTATTTTAATGGAAGTATAAAGTCAATAAAAGTGTCTAAATTTAGACATTTTTTATAAAATTGTCTTTATATCATATTGAAACTGTGTTATAATATTTATATATTATTATTTTTAAGAAAGGATGCAATTATGAAAGTACAATGTCTAAATTTTTCTTCTATTAAAACAAGGAATCTAATAAAAAAGACTTTTGCTGAATTGATTAGCGAAAAAAAGCAGTTAGAAAAAATAACTGTTACAGAATTAGTTAAAAGAGCTAAATTAACTAGAAGTACATTTTATACTCATTACGATAATATATATGAAGTAGCACATGACTATCAGTTGCAAACAATTGAGCTTTTGTGTAGTGAAGATTTAAAATTATATTCAAAGCAAGATATTGAAGATTATTTTGTAAATATTATTCAATGTTTGAAAGATAATGAAGAAACATATAAATTACTATTATCTGCTGATGAATCTTTTTTATTTTTGGAAAAATTAAAAAAGATTGCTAGTCAAAAAATTTATAATGCTTTAAAATATATTTACAAAGATGAATATCTTGAGCTTAATATTTCATTTCTTATGAACGGAATATTGATGGAAATTTTAAAATATTTTAGAAATGAAAGTTGTTATTCTTTAGATGAATTGTTGATTAATATGAAAAAATGGTTTGAAAAAATTTTTGACTAATTTCAAACCATTTTTTAATCTTTATTTTAATTTTTTATTGTTTCGCATTGTATCTGTTATAGTACCATGCAATTATTACAGAGCCTACACTATTTCCTAATATCATAACAAGTAAATATGCAAAAACTTTTAAAGAAAAAGTCCCAGCTATGCTAAAGTAGAACATATTAGCAATACAGTGTTCAAATCCACATAATATAAATGCCATAACTCCCATAAATATAGTCATATATTTACCAATTACATCTTTTTCCTTTTTATAATTGTTTACTGCTATATACATAATCATCCCACACATAATTGCTAAAATAAAAATACTTAAAATATTATCATTTAATTTAACATTTACTATATTATTAGCAGTATCTATGTAGTTCTGAAATCTTGTAAAACGCATTAATGTTCCAATAGTAAATGTTCCTAAAAGATTTCCTATTAAGGATAATAATAGTTCTAGCAAATAGTTGATTTTATTGACTAATATATATCCCACTTTACCAGTATATAGATTAAATGAATACATGCAAACTGTAAGCAATCCAAAAGAAAAGATAAAAGAACCAACTACTTTATTTTCAATAGCTAAATAAGCAATGCCTCCTATACTAATTAAAATTCCAGCATAAAATCCTTTAATTAAAAAATCCAAATATTTCTTCATAACTATTCTCCTTCTATTTCTACAATTAACTATTTTATTTGATAAGATTATAGCAAAACGAATTTTGTTTGTAAATATATCAAAATAATTTCTATATCCAATTTTCTAATATATCTCTAGCATTATTTACCGTGCTTCCTCTTATTGCAAGTCCTTCTCTTATTTCTGCACCTTTACAACATTTTTCTATATTTTTATTACATGCACCTATTCCGCTTCCTTCATGTGTGATTACATATTTTACTATTTTACCCTTAAAATCTAATTTCTCTAATTGTGTTAATATTGCATTAGGCATATAGTTCCACCATATAGGTGAACATATATAAATTACTTCATATTGTGAAATGTCACTTAAATATCTCTTTAATTCTGGCCTTGAGTTTGAATTTAATTCTTGTTTTGCTACATTACAACACTCTTGGTAATTATATGGATATTCCTTTACTGTTTCTATTTTAAATAAATCTGCACCTGTTATATCTTTTATCATTTCTGCTACTATTTCTGTGTTTCCTTTATCTATGTTTCTAATTCCATCTGCCATATAATTTTCTCCTGTATGAGAAAAATAAATAACTAAACTCTTTTTTCCTTTCAAGCTTTCTTCTTTTTTATTAAAAATACTCATTTTAAGGTTTCTCCTTTATTATATTTACTTTAAAAATCCATCTATAATAGCTTGTTCTGCTTCTTTTTCACTTAGTCCTAATGTCATTAACTTCATAAGTTGTTCTCCTGCAATTTTTCCTATTGCTGCCTCATGAATTAAATTTGCATTAACATCATTTGCAATTATCTCAGGAATTGCAACTACTTTTCCATTGTCTTTTATAATTGCATCACATTCAACATGTCCAAAGCTTTCTGTATTTCCTACTACTTTTGACTCAAATTGTTGTGTTGAGTTTTCTGTTGCAACTGATCTAGATGTTACTTTAGTACTAGAATTTTTTCCATTTAATTCTACTTCAAAAATTGTTTTTGCATTTTGCATACCATGTGTCATAATCTTTTCTGTTACAACAAAATTAGTATTTTCTTCTAATATTCCTTTAGTTTCCCTAACAGTAGAGTCAACACCTTTTATTTGTGTTGAATCCATTTCTAATGTTGCACCATTTTTAAGATGTACTTCTGTAACTGGATTTAGAATTCTTTTTCCTGTTCCTTTTCCCTCACCATAATGTTTTTCTATATATTTTACTTTAGAACCTTCTTCTAAAAAGAAGCGATGAATTCCATCATGTTGTGAATCTTTATGATGGTCATTGTGAATTCCACATCCTGCTATAATAACAACATTTGCATTTTTACCAATATAGAAGTCATTATAAACCACATCATTTAATCCACTTTCTGTTATTATTACTGGGATGTGAACAATTTCAAATTTAGTATTTTCTTTAACATAAATATCTATACCTGATACATCTTTTTTTGTTACTATATTAATATTATCTGTTACTTTTCTTTCAATGCCTTTTCCATTTTTACGTATGTTATATGCACCTTCGAAAGTTTCGTTTTGCATATCAGCAATTTCATGTAATAAATTAGCATCTATTTTATCCATTGTCTTTACTACCTCCTAATTTACAACATATAGGTTTTTCTAATACTTGTCCTAATAATTTTTCTTTATCTCCTTTTGCCTCTATTTTTCCATCTTTCATTAAAACAATTTCATCTGCTATATTCAAAATACGTTCTTGATGTGAAATTATAAGAGTGGTTCCTTTTACAATTTTCCTCATATCTTCAAATATTTTAATTAAACTTTGAAAGCTCCATAAATCAATTCCTGCTTCTGGCTCATCAAAAATTGTAAGTTTTGAATTTCGTACTGCTACAGTTGCAATTTCAATTCGCTTCAATTCTCCTCCTGATAAAGATCCGTTTACTTCTCTATCTACATATTCTTTTGCACATAGTCCTACTTTTGATAAAATATTACAAGCTTCATTTTTGTTTATTTCTTTTTCAGAAGATAGTTTTAGTAAGTCATATACTGTAATTCCTTTGAATTTTACTGGCTGTTGAAAAGCAAAAGCAATTCCTAATTTTGATCTTTTATCAATAGATAAATTAGTAATGTCTTTTCCTTCTAATAAAATTTTACCTGTATCTGGTTTTGTTATACCCATTATAATTTTAACTAGTGTTGATTTTCCTGAACCATTTGGTCCTGTAATGACAACAAATTTATCAGTATCAATATTTAAATTAACATGATCTAGTATTTTTTTATTATCTCTTGTAAAACAAATATCTTTTATTTCTAACATCTTTTTTCCTTTCCTATTTTATAAATTTATTAGGATTTTTCCTTCTATTTTTTGATTTAAAAGTTTTATAAAGTTTTGTGCATCTTCTTTTGTTCCAACTATCTCTCCATAGTGAATTGGTATGGCAATTTTAGGTTTAATTTCATTTACTAGTTCTGACGCTTCTTTAAAATCCATCGTATATGTTCCACCTATTGGAACAAATGCAACATCACATTTTACTTTTTTATTATCTTCAGTTATATCTGTATCTCCTGCAATATAGTATTTAATATCATTTATTTCTAAAATATATCCTACCCAATTATTTTCTTTTGGATGGAATTTTTTATTCAAGTTATAAGCAGGAATTGTTTCAAATTTAATTCCTTTTAATTGATAATTTCTATTTGGTATAACTGTTATTATATATTCTTTTTTAAATCCATCTTGCAATACTTTTTCATATAAGCTTTCTGGTACAACAATTATTGTGTCTTCTTTTTTTACTTTTTCTATATCTTCTTCTGAATAATGGTCAAAATGGTCATGTGTTATAAATATTATATCTGCATCATTATAGTTTTCTGTTATTTTAAATGGGTCAAAATATATAGTTTTTTCCTTTTTTATTTTTATACTACTATGACATAATACTTCTATATTTTCTAACATAGTTCCTCCTATAATTTATCATATTCTTCATCTTTAACTTCCTCTAGCCACTCATTTGAAGTATTCTCTCCTGGTATTTCTACTGCAATATGACTAAACCAAGAATCTTTTTTGGCGCCATGCCAATGTTTTACATTTGCAGGAATAAATACTATATCTCCAACTTTTAAACTTTGTGCGCTTTTTCCTTCTTCTTGATACCATCCTTCACCTTCTACACAAATTAAAATTTGTCCTCCACCTTTTTCTGCTTTATGGATATGCCAATTATTTCTGCATCTTGGTTCAAATGTTACATTTGCAAGTCCTACTCCTCCAGTATTTCCTAGCATCTTTAAATATGAATTACCAATAAAATATTTAGCAAAGTTCACATTTGGCTCTCCCATCCCAAATGCTCCTCCATGTGTTTCTTTTATATTCTCATCTGAATATACTTCATTTATTAGAGGAAATGTACTCCAAGCTTTTGGCCATCCAGTATAAAAAGCAAGTTGTGTAACTATTTCAACTGCTTCCTCTTTTGTTATTCCATGCTTTTTTCCCATTATAAAATGAGATTTTAATTGTGGATATAGTCCTTGTGCCATCAATGCTGATATTGTTATCATGCTTCTATCTCTTAAAGATAGTTTATCTTCTCTTGACCATATTTCTCCAAATAATACATCATCATTTAATTCTGCAAATTTTGGAGCTAAATTTCCAAGATTTTCTCTACCTGCTGTTTGTTTTATCATCTTTATTCCTCCTACTTTTCAAATTTTATATTTATATTATCATTTGATAAATCTGGAAAGTTATCTATATGTCCTATTTTTGTATAACTATATGAAGTATCAAATGATTTATAAAAAACAACTAAACAATTATCTCCAAATAGCATTACATCTCCTGTTTCTATATGATTTGGTTTATATGAATCTGTTGGCAATGTTGTATCTAAATAGATATATTTTTCATTTCCGTTTAGTTCAGTCATTTTAAATTCTTGTGGTAATAGCTTTATGAATTCTTGTGCAGTTTTGTTATTTTCTAATTTAATTTCATATTCTTTGTTATCAATAATTATTTTTGCATTTTTCTTCATTATATCTTCACTTTCCTTGCTTTCTAACTCTATATTTGGATTGTTAGTTCTATCTGACAGGTTATTTAAATTTGTATTTTTCTTATTATTAGAATTTAAAAATATGACTATATAAACTGCAATTATTAATACTAGTATACATATACTAACTATTAGTATCTTTTTATTCATTTTCCTTCTCCTTGTAAATTTGTTTTAATTTGTCATATTCGTCTAAAAAGTGATGCATTTCTCCTGTTCTTTGACTTCTATATGAAATTATTGTATCTAAATTAACATTTTGTGCACTTCTAAATATATTCATATCTACATTATCATATACTTCTCTTAATTTTTCTAATAATTTTTTCATTTCTTCTCTTTTGGAGCTATTTTCGTCTGGTAATGTTCTTGTAGCTATATCTGTTACTTTACAAGCACATTTTATAAATTCTAAATTGTTTTTTTCCATCCAGCCTATAATTGATGCTTCTTTTACATAGTATAATGGCCTTATCAATTCCATCCCTGGGTGAGATGTGCTTAATACTTTTGGCATCATAGTTTGCATTTGTGCTCCATATAGCATCCCCATTAAAATAGTTTCAACAACATCATCAAAATGATGTCCTAGTGCAATTTTATTACATCCTAATTCTTTGGCTTTTTCATATAAATATCCTCTTCTCATTCTTGCACATACATAGCAAGGATGACTGTCAATTCCGAGCTACTGCATCAAATATATTTGTTTCAAACATAGTTATTGGTATATTTAGTAATTTTGCATTTGATATTATTTTTTGCTTGTTTTTTTCATTATATCCTGGATTCATTGTTAAAAATACAAGTTCAAAATTCATTTTGCCATGTTTTTTTAATTCTTGAAAACATTTTGCCATTAACATAGAATCTTTTCCGCCTGACATACAAACTGCAATTTTATCTCCATCTTGTATCATATCAAATTCTTGAATACTTTTTATAAACTTTGTCCAAATTCTTTTTCTATAACTTGTAATAATACTTCTTTCTATTTCTTCATATCTTTCCACTTGTTTATTTTCTCCCTCTAGTGTTTTATACAATAATATTTATACCATAAAATAGCATAAAAAACAACCATATTTTAGAAATCCTCTAAAATATGGTCGTTGTTTTTAGTAATATATAACTCTCATAGTTTGTGGACTATTTGCATTATATACCTCACATACTTTTTTATATGCTGGTGCATCTGTTCCTCCTAAGTGAATACATCCATTACTTGTTGGGTATCCTGGTATTGATGTACTATAATGCGCTGCATTTCTCCAAGTTCTTGAAACAGCAACTCCTACTTCCTGTCCTTTATACCACCAAGATGCTCCTTGACTCTTAAAGTATCCGATATTTATTTACTCCTTCTTGTTGATTATAGTAAATTGCAAATGCTATACCTCCAAAATCTGCTTCTCTTGAGCCAAGGTAGGCATCATATCTTGGTCCCCAATAATATCCTCCTGAAGCTTGCATTGCAACTTCTTGTTTCCATTTTCCATCACTTTGTCTATGTAATATATATACCCATTGATTTTTACTTGTAAATAGTAATATCCAATCTGTTGGAGATATATCCCCTGCCTTCTTATTTGCTGAATATGCATGATATGGACTTCCAAAGTAATAATATGTACCAGCCTTGTATTCATAATATTTAGATTCTCTTGCTTTTCCATATTCTCTTAGTATCCACTCACCATTGTTTATATATGATTCTACTTCCTCTGTTGACCAACTACCTGATTTATCTGGGTCAATTCTTTTTTTGCTTGTACTATAGTTTCTAATGTATAACGTTGAGTTAGGAGTATGGTTTGTTTCACGAAATGCTCCACTATCTTTTGTTTTTTCTGTTGCTTTTGCTATAACCCTTACTT
Source organism: uncultured Clostridia bacterium (assembly GCA_947631725.1). Classification (GTDB taxonomy): domain Bacteria; phylum Bacillota; class Clostridia; order TANB77; family CAG-508; genus CAG-269. The sequence goes on along the minus strand of CANRML010000004.1, from coordinate 14,203 downwards.
CACATTTTGCTGATTTAGAAGTTCCATTTATTGACCCTGTTGCCGTAATAGTTGCTGTTCCATATCCTTTTGCAACAATCTTTCCTTTAGAATTTACTGTTGCAACTTTTTTATTAGATGATGTATATGTTACTTTTGCATTTTTTGGTTCTGCTTGTGTATCTAATATTGTAAAATTGTAGTGTGCTTTATCTAACATTACAATTGGTTTGTCATAATTTGGAGGAGTTATTTTAATGCTTTTCATTACAGTTTTCACAACTTGTATAGTGCAAGTTTTAGTTATTGCAGGGTTAGAGGCTAATGTTGCCGTAATTGTAACTGTTCCATCATCTTTAAAAGTTACTAATCCTCTATCATTTACAGACGCCACATTTTCGTTACTTGACATCCATAATATTTTTTCTGCTGCTAATTCGATTTTTTTAGCAACTGCAACTGCGTCAAGTTTTAGTTGATGAACTCTATTCATATTTACTTTCAAATTTGTATAATTTAATCTTATAAAATTTGCAAGCATAGTTTCTTCTTTGCCATCATCTCTTGATTGTAATCCATCTTCTCCTAAATTTTCGTTATTTTCACCATTTTGTTCATTTTCTTCAATTTCAGTTACTTCTGATGTTGTACTTGCATCTCCCATTACATTAACAACTATTTTCCAAATTCCAAATCCTCCAAATATGATAATGCAAGCAATTACATATACAAAAAACATTTTTTTAACTTCTGCTTTTTCGTCTATACCAGCAATCATAAATTTGATTGCTAAAATTATTGCTACAACTACAGAAATCCCTATTCCTATACCTAAAAGTATATTATATATATATGAAAATGTATCTTGTAATTTTTCTTCATTTATTTGGTTATTAGAGCCTTCTTCAATAAATTCATCTGCGCCCTCAACAGCCTCATCTATAGCATCTACACTTGTATCAATTTCTCTGTTTAGTTCTTCTTCTTCATCTTTATCAGGATTTTTATAAATTTTATAATCTTCTCCTGAGCCATACTGTTCTTCATATGCTTTATTTACTATTTTCTGCATTTCATCTACTTGTTTTTTTACTCCTGATGTTGCAGCCTTTTGCTCATCTGTTAAGTTTGATTTTTTTATTGTTTCTATTCTTGACTTAATTGCAGCTAGCCATGTTTCATTTTCAAGAGATGATAATATGCTATTTGATGCTAGTTGGCTTAAAAAATTAATATATGATGTTTTTGATTCAGCTGGAATATCTTTCCACTCTGTAGCATAAATCATTGTTTCTACTATTGTTCTAAGTAAGTTTGCATCTCCAGTTCTTGCACTTTCTTGATATTGTTTCCAAGGTTCATAAAATACTGCCATAGAATCTTCTTCAGCTATAGCAATATTATTACTGAATCCTATAGTTAATGTAAATATTAGTATAACAATTAATATTTTTGATAATTTTTTCACTAGCATCACCTTCTTTTAACTCTACATTTATTATATCTTATTTTTCTACATATTTCAACTTTATTTTTTCTTATTTTATAACAACTTTTTCATCTTCTATGGTAATACTAGTCTTTTTATTTTTCTTTAAATTTCCATCTAAAATTTCGTTTGCTAAACTATCCTCTACTAAATTTTGAATAGTCCTACGTAGTGGTCTTGCTCCAAAGTTTTTATCAATTCCTTTTTTAGAAATGAATTCTTTTACTTTTTCATCAATAGAAATGTTGTAGTTTTGTTCTTTTAAGCGCATTACAACTTCTTGTAACATTAAATCAATAATTTGTGAAATTTCATTATCATTTAATTTATGGAATACTATAATTTCATCTATACGATTTATAAACTCTGGTCTTAATTCTCTTTTTACAACTTCCATAACTTCTTTTTTAGTTTCTTCATATTGTTTGTTTGTATCACTTTGTGCTTCCTTTGTTGTAAATCCTAAAGATTTTTTATCTGTAATCACTCTTGCTCCTAAATTTGAAGTCATAATAATGACAGTATCTTTAAAATTTACCGTTCTTCCCTGGCTATCTGTTAAACGTCCATCTTCTAGAATTTGTAATAAAATATTCATAACATCTGGATGAGCTTTTTCTATTTCATCAAACAAAATTACTGCATATGGTTTTCTTCTTATTTTTTCAGTTAATTGTCCACCATCATCAAAGCCAACATATCCTGGAGGTGAACCAATTAGCTTTGATACAGAATGTGGTTCCATATATTCAGACATATCAATTCTAATCATAGCATTTTCGTCTCCAAATAGGCTTTGAGCTAATGCTTTTGATAGTTCTGTTTTTCCAACTCCTGTTGGTCCTAAAAATAGAAATGAACCTATTGGTCTTTTAGGATCTTTTAATCCAACTCTTCCTCTTCTTATAGCCTTGCTAACTGCTTCTACAGCTTCATTTTGTCCAATTACTCTTTTATGCAATTCTTCTTCTAAATGTTTTAATTTTTCATTTTCATCTTGTGTAATCTTTTGCACAGGAATTCCTGTTGAATGACTAATTACTTCTGCAACATTTTCTTCAGTTAAAGTAACAACTGATTTTGTGTTTTTATTTTTCCATTTTTCAGATTCTTTTTCATATCTTGTCTTTAATTCTTTTTCTTTATCTCTTAATTTTGCTGCTTCTTCAAACTTTTGATTTAAAACTGCTTCTTCTTTATCTTTTTTTATTTCTTCAATTTCTTCTTGCATTTTCTTTAAATTTTCTGGTTCTGTGTATGTTTTTAATCTTGCTTTTGAAGCTGCTTCATCAATTAAATCAATTGCTTTATCTGGCAAAAATCTGTCATTTATATATCTTACAGATAATTTAACAGCTGTATCAATTGCTTGGTCAGTAATTTTAACATTATGATGAGCCTCATATTTATCTCTAATACCTTTTAAAATCTGAATTGTATCTGCTTCAGAAGGCTCACTAACTGTAACTGGGCTAAATCTTCTTTCTAATGCTGAGTCTTTTTCAATATATTTTCTATATTCATTTAAAGTTGTTGCCCCAACTAATTGAATTTCTCCTCTTGCTAATAATGGCTTTAATATATTTGCAGCATCTATTGCCCCTTCTGCTGCCCCAGCTCCGACAATTGTATGAATTTCATCTATGAATAATATAATATCTCCTGCTTTTTTCACTTCATTTAATGCTTTTTTTATTCTTTCTTCAAAATCTCCTCTATATTTTGCTCCAGCAACCATCCCAGAAATATCTAAAGTAACAACTCTTTTATCTTTTAAAATCTCTGGGACATCAGAAGCAGCAATTTTTTGTGCTAGTCCTTCTACTACTGCTGTTTTTCCAACTCCAGGTTCTCCAATTAAGCAAGGATTATTTTTAGTTCTCCTTGATAAAATTTGAATTACTCTTTCAATTTCATCTTTACGTCCGATTATAGGGTCAAGTTTTCCCTCCTCTGCTTTTACTGTCAAATCCTCTCCAAATTGATTTAATGTTGGTGTCTTATTAAAGCTTTTACTCTTTTTAGCCTCTACCTTTTTTTCGCCACCATTATATGTTTCGCCTTCATTAATTACTTTTATAATTTCATTATATAGTTTTGGTATATTAACATTTAAATCTAATAATATTCTTGTTGCAATAGAATCTCCTTCTTTTAAAATAGCAATTAAAATATGTTCAGTTCCTATAAAATTATATCCTAATTTTCGAGCTTCTATATATGCTGTCTCTATTACTCTTTTGCTTCTTGGAGTAAAATCTATAATTTGAGCAGTTTCTTCCTCACGTCCTATTAAAATTTCTATTCTCTGATAGATTTCTTCTTCTGTAACATCTTGATTTTGCAAAACTTTACTTGCAACACCATTTTCTTCTTTTGCTAATCCATATAGCAAATGTTCTGTCCCTATATAACTATGTCCTAGTTCAACTGCTATATCACTTGCTAGTTCAATAGCCTTATTACAGCTATTTGTAAATTTATATGTCATATTTATCACACTCCTTATTATTTTTCTTGTATGATTTGTTTCATAACTTCAGCACGCTTTATGTCTAATTCTAATGTATCATATTGACTGCCTAAATATTTTTGCAAATTAGCAGGTTTAGTATATAGATACATTTTCTGAATTTTACTATCTGTTAGTTCTTTTAAAATTCCTAAATCTGTTCCTAATTTTAAATTTCCTATAAATTCTTCAGACTCATCTAGTCCTAATCTTTTGCAGTTTAGTAAAATTCCATAGCTTCTATAAATTTTATCTTCTAAATGAATACCATCTTTTGCAAGAAATTTTCTAACTTCTCTTTCTTGCTCCATTATTTTTTGTGCAATAATTTGAATCCCTTGAATTATTTCATTTTCAGTAATTCCTAATGTTTTAGAATTTGAAATTTCATATATATCTTTATTATGCTCTACAGCTTTAATATTTACTTCAAAACCACTCAATGCATCAAAAATCGCTTTTATATTTCTAGTCTGTGCTATACCTGAAAGATTCAATCTAACAGATGCTTTTAAGCCTGTCCCGCAATTATTTGGATATGAAGTTAAATATCCATATTTTTTATTTTTACTGTATCCATATACTTCATCTAGTTTTTGATCTAATTCAATAGCATATTTCAATGTATTTTCTAACTCCAATCCACTAGCAAAAACTTGTATTTTTAAATGATCTTCTTCATTTAATAATATAGATATATTTTCTTCGTCATTTAGCAATATACAATTTGTTCCTGTTCTATTTTTAGCAAATTGTGATGTTATTAATCCTTTTTCAACTAAACTGTCAATAGTTAGTTCATCCATATCTGATAATTTAAAAAATTGCAAACCAAATCCGACAGCATAAAGTTGTTCCTGAATTTTATTATGAAATTGCTCAATTGCTACTTTATTTTTTAAATCAAATGGCAGACCTGATATATTCCTAGAAAATCTAATTCTTGTACTAAGTACAACATCTGAATCTTTTCCACTTTGTAAATACCAATTCATATACAATTCCTCCTACTACTTTGATAATTTTTTTATCTCATCTCTTATTTTAGCTGCTTCTTCATATTTTTCTTCTTTTATAGCATCTTTTAGCTCTTTTTCTAATTTTTCTATTTTACTTTCCTTAGTTGTTTCTGTTTCTTTTTTATTTTCAGTCTTTTTTATATCTATTTTCTTTTCTGGAATTTCTCCTAGTCTTCCAGTATGTCTATTAGATCCTTGTAATCTTTTTAAAATTGGGTCTAGACGACTTTCAAAAGTTTCATAACAATCTGGACATCCTAATCTTCCAGTGCTTACAATATCATCAAAACTTAGTCCACAAGTTTTACAAGTTACATCTTTAACTTCATTTAATAGCATTGGGAAATCTTCAAAAATTCCTCCAAATATACTTGGGAAATCTAATCCCATATCAAAATTCATTTGTTCTGAAATTCCTAATTCTTTACTGCATTTTTCACATAAATGCATTTCTCTTTTTACTCCATTTATATTTTCTGAGTAACATACATTTGCCTCTCTTTTTTTACAATTTTCACATAACATAATTAAACCCTCCAATCCATATTTATTAACATATTTTTAAAAAGTCTTGCTCTTACTTGGTCTTTTATATTGTTTTCTAATTTGAGAACATTATCACTAGTAGCGACTCTTAGCAGACGTGATTGTTCTTCATCTAATAAATTATATGATAGTAAATTAGATATCATTATTTCTGCATCCATTTGAGATATACTATCACCTATATTTTCTGTAAAATCTAAGAATATATCATCTGCATCTAGCAATCTTTTCTTTATGATAATGCTTCCTCCACCACCACGTCTACTTTCTACATAATAGCCTTGTGTTGGTTTAAAACGTGTTGATATTACATAATTTATTTGTGATGGTACACAATTAAATTTATGTGCTAATTCATTTCTTTGAAACTCTACTTCGTCATGTTCACTTTGTTCAAGCATATCTTTAATAAATTGCTCAATAATGTCTGATATTCTCATATTATCACCTCTTTTATCTTAAGGTCTTTTGACTTTGACTTTCTTTGACCTTTAAAATAATTATACTATCTTTTGAATCTTTTTCAAAGTTCATTTTATGTCATTTAATTCTATTTTTTCTTTAAAATCTCTATTTTTCTCTTTTAAGTTCTTTATTTCTTCTTTTTTATTTATTTTTCTTTTTATTTTTCGTCATTTCATTTAATTCGTCTGCTCTCTCCTTTTGCTTTGCTGGTGGTACCCAAGCAAAATAGTTTGAAACAAATTCTCCATATTGCGTAGCATCTTCCCCTATTTCGGAATTGAATTTTTCTTTTTTATCCATTTTATTACCTCTCATAAACTTTATTTTTTATATTATTTACTAAACTTGTATAATCTATACAATAAATAGCATATAAATTTTGTAGGTGATAATATGCATATTTTTGTAATTAAATTAAAACGTAATTCTTTTGCTATCTTGTTTTTAATATTTGCAATAAGTCTATTGCTATTTTCAAAAAATAATCTTTTAGCTGTAAAAAATTCTCTTATTCTTTGGGCTACAACTGTTGTACCATCTTTATTCCCTTTTTTTGTAGCAACTGAGCTTTTACTACATACTAATATTGTTAATTTTTTCAAACGATTATGTGGTCCATTTATGAAACCTGTTTTTAATATAAATGGTCAAGGAGCTTTTGGCTTTATTATGGGACTAATTAGTGGTTATCCAGTTGGTGCAAAAATTGCTTGTGAATTTAGAAAAAATAATATTTGTTCAAAAGCTGAATGTGAAAGATTACTTAGTTTTACAAATAATTCTGGTCCTCTTTTCATTGTTGGTTCTGTTGGAATAAGTATGTTTGGAAATACAACAATCGGACTTTTATTATTAGTTACACATATATTGGCAAGTTTAACAGTAGGATATATATTTAGATTTTGGAAGTTGGAAAAAACTCGCAGTTCAAATACTGATACAAATTTTTCTTCTAAAAATATTGTTGATTTTTCTAATTTAGGTGAAGTTATTAGTGAAAGTATAACCTCTAGTATTCAAACTATTATGATGATTGGAGGTTTTGTAGTAATTTTTTCTAGTATTATTTCAATATTAAAATCAAGTGGAATAATTGATAATGTCTATATACTTGGACTTTTAGAAATTACAAATGGTATTTCTTCTATTGCTAATTTGCATATTAAAAATATTTCTTTTCAGATTATTTTTACATCATTTTTATTAGGTTTTGGTGGAATTTCGATATTACTACAAGTTTGGAGTATTATTTCTAAAAGTGATTTGTCTATAAAGCCATATATCTATGGAAAATTATTACATGGTACTATTGCTGCAATTTACACATTTATTGCTATTTACTCTTTCCCATTTTTGAATTTTAATTTATAAAGTTATATTATTCGTCTAATAAGCATAGTTTGTTATAAAGGAGTTGATGAGATGGATATGGATTATTCTGATATAAATGAAATGTATAAAGACCCTATGTTTAATCCTATGGCTCAATATGAACAAGGATATAGTTATTATCGTTATTTATGTATGCAAATGGATTATAAAATAAAATGCAAAGAATATGAAAAAATGTGTAGTAATTCTAATGATAGAATGTCTCGCTAAAATATGCTCCCTCATTTTAGAAAAAAATTTCTAAATTTATTTACTTTTTTTGACAAATCATATACAATAAGGATATAAAATTTAGAATTGGAAACAATAAGAAAAAAAGTGAGGGAGAAACAAATGAAAAGCAAAAATGAATTGTCTTACAAAGACTTAAAAATGTCTTGCGATGAAAGTTTATTTGATTTTGATACAACTGAAGAATTAGAAAATATTCACACTGGTATTGGACAAGAGCGTGGTATTAAAGCTTTAGAATTCGGCCTTCAAGTAGATGTAAAAGGTTACAATCTATACTTAGAAGGTCCTTCTGGCGTTGGTAAAACTATGTATACTAAAAATTATTTAGATAAATTGTCTAGTAAACAAAAAGTTCCAAATGATTGGTGTTATATTTATAATTTTAATAATCCAAACAATCCTATTTCCGTTTCTTTACCTGCTGGTCAAGGAAAAGAATTTAGAGATAATATGGATGGTTTTATAAAAGAAATAAAGAAAGATATAAAAAAGACATTTAATGCAGATGATTTTGAAAAAGAGAAAACTTTAATAAAACAAGAATTTGAAGAAAAACGTTCTGCCCTTTTAGATAAATTAAATCAAGATGCATTAAAATATAATTTTCAAGTTAAGGCTTCTCAAAATGGTATTTATATGATGCCTGTTATAGATGGAAAGGCAATTGAAGAAGCGGAATTTGATAAATTAGATGAACAAATCAAGCAAGAATATGAACAAAAATCTAGTATTGTTCAAGAGCAAATTATGACTGTTATTAGTCAAATTAAAGAAATTGAACGTCAATCTGATAAGAAAATTTCAGAGTGGCAATCTAATATTGCACTTTTAACTGTTAGTGCACATATAAATTTTCTAAAAGGAAAATATAAAAGGAATAAAAAAATAAATAATTTTTTAAATGATGTAAAACAAGACGTTCTAAAAAATGTTTCATACTTTTTAGAAGAAGATAATATAGCACAAAATCCAAATCAACCTATGAATCCTCCTAATAAAAAGCCAGATCCTTCTTTAAATTATCGAGTTAATTTATTTATAGATAACTCTAATTTAGAAGGTAGTCCTGTAATTATGGATTCTAATTATTCTTATCATAATATTTTTGGTGCTTTAGAATATGAAAACTATTATGGTGCCTTGAAAACTGATTTTACAATGTTAAAGCCTGGTTTATTACATCAAGCAAATGGTGGTTATATAATATTTCAAGCAAAAGATTTATTGTCTTCACCTGCTTGTTATGAAGCATTGAAAAAAGCTCTTCGTGTAAAAGAATTAGGTATTGAGAGTTTACCAGAGCAACGTTCTTCTATGGTTATGATATCTTTACAACCTGAGCCTATTCCTTTAGATTTAAAAGTTATTTTAATAGGAAATGCTCAGATTTATCAAACATTATTAGCAATGGATTCTGATTTTAAAAAGTTATTTAAAATAAAAGTAGAATTTGAAGATGATGCTCCTTTAAATGCTGAAAATGTAAATAAATTAGCTCGTATTATTCATGGATTTTGTGATAAAAGTGAGCTTCCTCACTTAGATAAAAGTGCAATGGCTAAACTTGTTGAATATTCTTCAAAAATGGCTGGTAGTCATAGCAAAATTTCTACCCGCTTTGATGATATGATTGAAATTGTTGGTGAAGCTGCTACTTGGGCAAAAATAGAAAAGTCTAAAATTGTTACTGCAAAATATATGGATATGGCTTTACATGAGCAGATCAATCGTGTTAAAAAATATGATACAAAATATATGGAAATGATTAAAAATCATTCTTTATTGATTGATACTTCTGGTTTTAAGGTTGGAACATTAAATGGTTTAACTGTTATGACAATAGGTGATTATACTTTTGGAAAACCTGCTAAAATTACAGTTAATACTTATACTGGTAAAAGTGGTGTTGTAAATATTGAAAGAGAAGTTGAACTTTCTGGTTCTTCACATTCAAAAGGTGTCCTTATTCTAACTGGATATTTAGGAGAAATGTTTGCACAAGATATTCCTCTTTGTTTGACTGCAAGTATTTGTTTTGAGCAACTATATAATGGTGTTGATGGAGACAGTGCTTCTAGTACAGAATTATATGGATTACTTTCTAGTCTTTCAGGTATACCTATCAATCAGTCAATTGCTGTAACTGGTTCTGTAAATCAAAAAGGTCAAATTCAGCCAATTGGTGGTGTAAATGAAAAAATAGAAGGATATTTTCAAATTTGTCAAATGAGAGGTTTAGATGGCTCTCATGGAGTTATGATTCCTGCTCAAAATGTAGATAATTTACAACTTTCTGATGATGTTTTAGAAGCAGTAAAAAATAGACAATTTCATATTTATTCTGTTTCTACAATTGAGGAAGGAATTGAAGTTTTAACAGGTGTTCCTGCTGGTAAAAAAGATTCTTCTGGTCATTTTCCTTCTGGTACAATAAATGATTTAGTTTATCAAAAATTAAAAAGTTATGCTAAAGTTGTTTATGATAAAAAATAAATTTAAAAGTCGGACATAAGTCCGGCTTAATTTTTAGAAAATGTTCTTTAGATTTAACTCATTTTTTTCTTGAATATGTTTTAAAATAAATATACTAGAATTCAATTGATTTAGTGCCTCTGGTGAATCTTCTTTTTTTGTATAACTTTTTAATCCTGTTATATTACTTTCCACTTTTTCTAATTCATTATGTTCTATATAATATGCCATTTTTTCATATCTTTCGTTCCATTTTTTATTTATATCCTCTATTTGAATTTCTACCTCTTTCCAATTTATATTTTCATCATCTTGAGTTATTTTTTCCTTCAATTCATTTAAATTCTCTGATAATTCTGTCACTGCTTGTTTTGTATAATTTTGTGTAACGGTATTTCCCATTACTATGGCAGTTATAATTATCAAAGATATTATTAATTCTTTATACATAAGCTCCTCCACATATCAAGCATCTTTTTGTTTTTCCTGACAAAATATTTGCCCTTTTCCATCATAAGTAACTACTAATGCTTGTTCTGGTTTAATATTAAATTTTTCTACTTGTTTTTTTAGCCATTGATAGTTTTTCCCTATTTTCTGTAAATTTTCTTCCATCACTTTTCCGTCAACTACTAAATCATAAGGAATTCCTTCATATTCTGGTGTTATTCCAAAATCTTCTGGAATTGTATTCCTTTTTTCTGGTTTTTGTATTACAGTAATTTGTCCACTTGTTTCTAATATGGCATATTCTACATCTCCTAAATTCATAACATTGTTTCCTCTTAGTCGTTCTTGTAATTCATTTATTGTCAATCTCTCTTTTTTCAATGCTTTTTCATCAATTTTTCCCCTATAAACTAAAATTCTAGGTTTTCCGCAAACAATTTCTCTTGCTCTAATACTTTTTATATTTAATAATGAGATTACTAGATGCATTACTAATAATCCTAAAATAGGAACAATTCCATTTCCAATTGGTATTCCTGTTTCTGTCATTGGGATAGATGCTAAATCTGCAATCATAATTGAAATTGCAAGTTCAAATGGTTGCAACTGACCTATTTCTCTTTTTCCCATAAATCTCATAACAATTAAAACAACAATGTATAAAATAATTGCTCTAAAAAATGTTATTAACACTTATATTTCACCTCATATTTAATTTTCTCAAAAAACTTGATTTTTATGCAATTAAATGAATAAATATTTTTATTATGAACATAATATTTTTAGAGCCAATATATAAATTTACGTTTTAGAATTTTTTTGGCTAAGGAGGTATTCATCATGTCAAATGCTGAATCAAATACAAACAGTGGTGCTTCAACTGTATGGCAAGTAATAGGTAGGCTTATTGGTGCTGCAGTTGTTTTAGCTATTACTGCTTTCTTTACACCTGGATTTTCTATAAATAATATATGGACATTAGTAATTGCTGCTATAGTATTAACAGTAATTGACTATTTAGTAGTAAAATTTACTGGTTTACATGCTAGTCCTTTTGGTAAGGGATTTGTAGGATTTGCTCTAGCTGCTATTACATTATATGTAACACAATTTTTTGTTGCTGGATATACAATTTCATGGATGGCTGCAATTATTGGTGCTTTAATCTATGGTGTTATTGATTACTTTATACCTGGTAATCAAAATATGTAGTTATTATTTTATAACTAAAAAGACCTTTAAGATTATCCTAAAGGTCTTTTTTTAAAACTATTTCATTTTGATTTTTATATATACTTTTTTCTGGAACAACTCCTCTGACAGATGATAATGGATAGATATTAGTTCCTTTTCCAATTACACTTCCTGGATTTAGAATACTTCCACATCCTACTTCTACATTATCTCCTATCATTGCTCCTACTTTTTTTAAATTTGTTTCTAATACTTCTCCTGTTTTTTGATTTTTTATTATTACTAATTTTTTATCTGATTTTACATTTGAAGTTATTGAGCCTGCTCCCATATGTGCTTTATATCCTAAAATAGAATCTCCTACATAATTATAATGTGGCACTTGTACATTATCAAATAAAATAACATTTTTTAGTTCTGTTGAATTTCCTACTACTGCGTTTTTCCCTATAATGGCATTTCCTCTGATAAATGCACAATGTCTTATTTCTGCATTATCACATATTATTACAGGTCCTTTTATATATGCTGTTTTTGCAATGGTTGCTGTTTTAGAAACCCATACATTTTCTTCTATTTCTTCATATTGATCTTTTGGCAATTTTTTTCCTAATTCTAAGATATAGTCATGAATATTAGGTAATACTTCCCAAGGATATGTTGCTTTTTCAAAAATAGATTTTGCAATAGTATTTTCTAGTGAATATAAGTCTTGTATTTTACAACCTTCCATATATTTTTCATTCCTTTAATTCCAATATTTTTCATATAATTCTTTTGCAGTTTTTGGACTATCTACGCCTTCTTTGTTTTTTACAGGTGCAAAGTCTTCTTCTCTTTTTCCTCTTAAAATTGCAATATTATCAAAAAATGGAAATGCATCAAATATAAATGCTTCAAATTTATATGCATTTGCTTCTTGAGGAATTATTTCTCTTCCTGTTTCATCTAAATATGAGTTTTTCTTTTTAGCTTGATGATACATTAATGGTTCTTTACTAATTTTTTCAACAGCATCAATTGTAAATAAATTGCACATAATATGAGATTCACCATATTTAAGTTCTCCATCACTTGTTACTTCTTCTGCCATTTTTTCTGGCAATTCTGTATATTCAATAACTTTTGGATGCCCATTCATTTTGCAGAATACTCCAACTTTTTCTTGTGGATTCGCTTTTGGAATTGATTTTGAAGCAATTTCTACTTTTTGTTCTATTGCTAATCCAAGCAATGTTGTATCTACCATTTTTAATAGTACATTATCTACTCCACCTATAAATACCCATTCAATTCCTCTTTCCTTCATATCTGCTAATGCTCCTGTTGTCCTTAATGATGTAAATGTTCCTCCATTTCCATCTGATGCAAGTTTTATCAATTTATTCTTTCCAATTAGTAATTTCCCGTTATAATCAATTAAAGGTAATTCACCTTGTTGAAATAGAATCACACTATTTCTATCATATCCAAAATATGCATGTTTTTCCAAAAAGTTTTTTGTCTCTTCGTGGTTTTCTTTGCTTGTCATAATATACCATGGAATTACAACTCCATATTTTTTGTTTGCTTCTTTTAAATTATCTATTAATATTTCAAATAAATATTTTCCTTTTCCATATACATCTAGTCTAAATGTTCCCTTTGGTCCAGGATGTTCTAGTCTGCTTCCTTGTCCTCCAGCCATAGTTACAACTGCATATTTCCCAGTAGAAACAATTCTTTCCCCTAAATCATCTAATTGCATTTTTTTGCTATTTCCTAATTTTTGCTTGTCAAAATATTGTATTGCTTCTATTTTGCTCTCTTTTATCTCACATTTTCTTTTTGTACTATCATATAACTCTGTTAGTTGGTTAAAATCTATTGATAATATTTGGTTTTCTAATAATTCTTTTTCTTCGTCATTTAATGTGTTCATAAAATTGATAATATGGTCTTGCTTATATTGCTTTAGCAATTCTAATACTTGCTGTGTTTTTTCAACACTCATATACTTCATTCCCCTCAGTAAATTATTCAATATATATTATTCTATTTTGTATTTTTTGCTATTATTATCAATAATCGTATGAAAATATTTTAGCATATACCTTACAATTTTGCAAGTTTTTTTCCTAAACTTGTCATATCTACTAGCAATTACAAATATACTTTAATAAAGCAATTGTACAAACATGTGCTAAAAGGAGGTATATAGATGGAAAATACAAGATTGTATGAGGACATCGCAAAGAGGACCGATGGGGATATATATGTTGGGGTGGTTGGTCCTGTTAGAACTGGTAAATCTACTTTCATTAAAAATTTTATGGATTTATTAGTAATTCCCAATATTGATAATGATTACAAAAAAGAACGTGCAAAAGATGAGTTGCCACAAAGTGCTGGTGGAAAAACTATTATGACTACAGAGCCAAAATTTGTTCCAAATGAAGCTGTTGAGATTAC
>CANRML010000003.1 GCA_947631725.1 uncultured Clostridia bacterium | reverse complement strand
AGAGGAAAAAAACGTGCTTATATTGCTATTGCCAGAAAAATATTAGTTGCTATTTATCACATGCTTTCAACTGGTGAGCTTTTTAATCCTTCGGATATGTCAAAAGTTGAAACCTCTGATAAAGATAAAATTAAATATACAAAAAATAATTTTATTCAATCTACAAAGCAATTAATTTCTCTTGGAATAACTATTGATGAATTACAAACATTTATTACATCCAAAGTATCAGAATCTACTCCCGTTATATAATTAATTTCTGGGGGTAAGGGGGAACTATGCCCTTTTTTTCTTATTTTGGTTTTATTTTTATAAATTTTTCTTTCAAACTAATTCCTCCTTTAACAAATTATTGTTTTGTTGCTTTTATAAGTATATGTCAAACTCCAAAAGGAGATAATGAAAATAATTTATGTTAATTATATCACAAATTTATTTTATGTTCAATATTTTGACCTTTTTTAAAGCAGATACTTTTTTGTATCTGCTTTAATCATCATTTTTATCTTTTTGCTTTTCCATCTAATGCATCCAAATTTTCTAATGCCTTTCCTGTTCCTAATGCCACACAAGATACTGTATCTTGTGCTATCATAACATTTATTCCTGTTTTTTCTTGTAATAATTTATCTAGTCCATCAATTAAACATCCTCCACCTGTCATATATATTCCTTTATCACTAATATCTGCTGCTAATTCAGGTGGTGTTTTTTCTAATACATTGTGTACAGCATCTACTATTAACATTGCTGGTTCAATTAATGCTTCTAGCATTTCACTTGAGTGAATAGTAATTGTTTTTGGTAATCCTGATGTTAAATCTCTTCCTCTTATATCCATTTCTGCATCTTGTATTTTTGGAAATACACAGCCAATATTTACTTTCAAATCTTCTGCTGTTCTTTCTCCTATAACAATATTATGCTTTCTCTTAATATATTTTACAATTGCTTCATCAAATTTATCTCCTGCTACTTTTATTGAAGAACTTACAACTGATCCGCCTAATGAAATAACTGCAATATCAGTTGTCCCTCCTCCTATATCTACAACCATATTTCCACAAGGTTTTGATATATCAATTCCTGCACCAATAGCAGCAGCTATAGGTTCTTCTATTAAATATACTTTTCTAGCGCCTGCTTGTGTTGCAGCATCTATTACTGCCTTTTTTTCCACCTCTGTAACTTGTGAAGGAATACATATCATTATTCTAGGTGCAAAAATAAATTTTCCACAAACTTTTCCTATGAAATGTTTTAACATTTTTTCAGTAACTGTATAATCTGATATAACACCATCTCTTAAAGGTCTTGTTGCAACAATATTTCCTGGTGTTCTTCCTAGCATTCTTCTAGCTTCTCCACCTACTGCTAAGACTTCTCCTGTGTTATTATTCACAGCCACAACTGAAGGTTCTCTTAATACAATTCCTTTTCCTTTTACATATACAATTACTGTAGCTGTTCCCAAATCAATTCCTACATCTTGTCCAAATTTCAATATACTTCCTCCTTCACTTGTTTTCATTTATATTACAATTATGTTACGATTATATTACAAAAATTTGAATTTGGCAATACCTTTAATTTATTTTTATGTAATTTTATATAAAAAAATCCCTGATTAGGGATTTCTTATTTTTTTATTTATTCTCCTTTACCTTCAGGTAATGCTGGATAGTCTAAAACTACTTTAATTCTAAATATGTAACTTATTCCTCTAACTAGTTTAGAATTTTTAATTCTTTGCCATAATGAAGGTTTTACTTCAAATGTAGTTTGTTCTTCATATTGTTGTTTTTCTTCTTTTACTTCTTCATTTACTGGTTGTTCTGTTATTTTTACTACTGGTTTTTCGTTTTCTACTTTTTCTACTTTTTCAGGTTCTTGATTTGGAATTGTAATTGGTGTTGGAATTGATTTTAATGCATCTGCTACTTCAATACCTATATAGCTTAAAGCCTTTGATCTATCTTCAATTCTTTCCATATCTATTTCAATATGTAAATTTGATTCCAAATTATTTACTCTAGCATTTACTAATTTTAAAGCATCTTGGAAGTTTTCTGATGTATTTGATTTTGATTTTCCTATAATATTTAAAGTGTCAATTATATCCTCTGGAAAATCTTTTTCTGCTGCTTTAACTTGTTCCTTCCAATCTTTTTCTTTATTAGTTACAACTTCAACTAGTTCTTTTAATTGGTTAGCTAAAGAAATATTTTCTTCTCTTTGACGAATTAAATCTTCGATTTTTTTTGTGTTTTCTTCGAATTGATTTGTTGCATATTCAACTAAACCATATGCAGCATTATATACACTGCTTGGAAAATTTTTCTTTTTAGGATACTCATTTAAATATGTTTTGATAGATTCAACCATATCTTTAAAATATGTATCTTCCTCTAATTGTACAATTTGTTTTTTGCTATTTGGGTTAATTAATTTTTGTACTTTATCTATATTTGATAATATTTTTTCTTCCGTGATTACCATCCTCACGTTTACTATGCCAGCTTTAGACACTGTAAACTACCTCCTTTATCCTACGCTTTATTGGATTTCATATTTCCTTTTTATTATACATTAATTTACAAAAAACTACAAGTAGATTTTTTATTTTTTTATATTACATTTTTGTAATAATTTTGTAATATTTTTGTAATGTGTTTTGTTTCCTTTGGAAATACTAGTTTACAAGTGTTTTTATTTCTTCATGTCTTTTTATTTTTTGTGTAGTTGTCTTTATAAGTTCCTGTTCTGTTACGGAAATCTCTCTTACATATTTATATGCTGGCATTGTTTTATTGATTTTTTTAACTTCTTCCCAAATTTTTTCTTTAATTTCATTTTCTTCTTCTAAGTGATAAATTTCCTTCATTATTTCTTTGTCATAAACTATTTTTGCACATATTTTATAATCAATCCCATCTGGTTTTCCATATACAAAACTTTCTTTTATACCTTCTATTTTATTTATTAGTATTTCTAATTCTTCTGGAAAAATATTTTTTCCGTTTTGCAAAACTATTACATATTTCTTTCTACCTGTTATAAATATATAGCCATCTTTATCAATTTTTGCTAAATCTCCTGTATGGAACCATCCATCTGGTTCAAGCACTTCTTTTGTAGCTTCTTCATTATCATAATATCCAAGCATAACTGTTGGACCTTTTACCATTAATTCTCCGATTCCTTCTTCATTTGGTTCTAATATTTTAACATCAAGACTTGGAAATGCTTTTCCAATTGAGCCTAATCTTCTATATTTGTCATCCTCTGCTGCTACAACAGGTGATGTTTCTGTTAAGCCATAGCCTTGGTATGTAGTAAATCCTAAATCGATAAAGCCTTTTTCTATTTCAGGATCAAATGCAGCCCCACCAGCAACTAAAAGTCTTAAGTCTTCTCCTAAAGTTTCATGTACTTCATGGAATAGTTTTTGTCTTATATCAATTCCAAATTTAAGAAGGAAGTTACTAATTTTGATTCCTTTTTGAACTGTTTCCCATTTTCCTTTTTTCTGAATTCCTTTTTTAATTTGTTTATAAATTCCTTCAAAAAGGGCTGGAACAGATATTACTGCTGTTATTTTATATTCTTTTACATTTTGTGCTATATGTCTAATTCCATCACAAAAAGCTATTGCACATCCTTTTGAAAGTGGATATAGAAATCCCACTGTTGATTCAAAAGTATGATGTAAAGGTAAAAATGATAGCATAATGTCATTTTCATCTAGTTTTATAGTTGCTGCAATGTCCATAATATTTGATGTAATATTTTTATGTGATAACATAACAGCTTTTGATATAGAAGTTGTACCAGATGTAAATAGCATAATTTGCATTTCATCTGGGTTAATTTTAGCATCTAAAAATTCTCTATTTCCATTTTCTAATAATTGTTTTCCTTCTTCTATTAGCTGATAAAGTGAATATACATTATTAGTATTTTCTTCTAAATCCATAGAAATAAAATATTTTATTTTTGTATTATTTTTTTCCATTAAGCGTTTCATTATATCATCATATTTATTAGAATAAAAAATAGCTTCTACTTCTGAACGTAAAATTAAGCTTTCTATTTCATTTTCCGGTAGTGCTTTATCTAGAGGAACAACAATTCCTGTTCCAGTAACTACTGATAAATATGAAAGTCCCCACTCATAACGATTTTCACCAATAACAGAAATACGTTTTCCTTTTAATCCCATATCTATTAATTTAGTTCCTAGGCAATCTACTTGATATCTAAACTCTTTATGAGAAATTTTTTTAAATTCTCCTTCTTTTTCTGTTTTTAAAATATATGCTGGTCTATCTCCAAATTTTTCTCCTGATTTTTTTAGCATATCTTTTAAATCAGTGTATGTATCAAATGTATGAATTGGTTTTCTCATTATTTTCATCCTTTCCTATTTTATCTTTAACCCTTCAATAACTGTTGTTTCAAATTCTCTAAATAATGTCATTACATCAAATGTATCTTGATTTCTTAGTTTATATACTAAACTAGAGCAAATTAGTGCATATATTTCTGATGCAATTGCCTTTGAATTACCAGCTTTTATTTGTCCTTCTTTAATTCCCTGTTCTACAATTTGTTCTATTTTATTGATATATTCATAAATTAGCATTTGACATTTTTGATTTCTTGCTTCTTTACCATAAAATTGACTTAGTAAAATAGCAATTATATCTTCATATTTAGCTACGATTTTTATTTGAATTAACACAACTGCTTTTATTTTATCAATATAATTATTAAGCTTTGCTGTTTTTATATCAATGCTATTTTGCAATAATTTAATTCCTTCTTCTATTAAGAAATTAAAAATTTCTTCTTTGCTAGAAAAGTGATAATACAAAGTACCTTTTGCAACTCCAACAGTAGCTGTTATATCTTCTATACTAGTTGCATCATATCCCTTTTCAGCAAATAATTTCATAGAAGTTTCAAATATTTTTCTTTTGGTTTTATTCATACTCATCCATCCTTATCTGTCACATTATATAAATAATTAAATATAATTGCAATGTTTTTATATGATTTTGTACAGGTCGTTCGGTTTTTTATCTAAATGCTGAATTTTCTAGTAATAGCATCTTTTACTTCTTTTGAGCATAAACAAATTGTTACTAAAAAATTTATAATGCAAACTCCTGTTGCTATATAACTAAGTATTTTATTTACTATCAATTTTTCATATATAAAATAAAATGGAACTAAACTAAATAAGCATATTACTAGTTGATAAATTGCATAACGAATATATCTTTTATGACTTATTATTGTTAAAATTAACATTGTTATATTAGCTATAATGATAATGATTGGAATTGAAATATTAACAGCCCAACCTTTAAATCCTGTTTTATAATCTATATATATTGTCAATATAGATATTGCTATCATTTGAAGTAGAACATGTCCTGCAATATTTGTATTTTTGTTTATTGAGTAAATCACTGTAATCCAAATATATATTATACCTGCATTGGCAATTCCTGCCCATTGTATATCAGGAGTTATAAAATGATTTATTAAAACTAAAATAATTGCTATTATTATTGAAATCATTATTGAAATTTTTATTATTAAGTTTCCTTTTTTTTGACTTAGTTTTTGTGGATATAGCATAATTCCTCCTCTTATTCATTTATTCCATTGCTTTCTATTTGCACATCTATTCCCTTATCTTTCAAAAATTGGCTAAATATTTTTTCTATATTGTTATTATTTAAAATTGAAGTAAATGTTACTGTAATTTTATTTTCATATGAGCATGCAGAACATTTTACCTTTTCTGCTTGTTCAGGTGCAATTAGCATAAAAAAATTATCTATATATTTCTTATATTTTCCAATAATTCCTATTCTTCCTATATTAGAAAAAGTCATAGTTGTATATTTCCTAATTTCTAAATAGCTTAGACGTACTATAGGTCTTTTTAATATTAATGGAATTGCTTTAATAAATGGATTTATTCCTAATTTTACATTTCCTGACATTGTCTTTTTTATTTCTTCTTGAGTTAATCTTTTTTCAAAATCCTTTTTTACAAATTCCAATATCTTTTCAAAATTATTTAATTCTTCCTTTTCCATATCTGCTTCAACTGTTATATATGAAAAGAAATTTGTTATAGTATCTGATTGGAAATATTTTTTTAAATTTACTGGTATACAAATTTTTATTGGTCTATGTTTTGGATTAATGAAATTTACTTGATAAATGCTGTATATCAATACCGCTGTTAAATATTGTGTAATTGTACAATTTTGTTTTTTTACTTCTTCTTTTAGCTTAGATAAATCAATTATTTCATGGATTGCTGATATAGCTCCTAGTTTTAATTTTCCTCCTTTTAATAAATATGCTTTTTTTGAAGAATTATTGTTTTTTGATTTTTTATCAAAATTCTTAATATAACTATCTTCAATTGTATATTCTACTTTTCTATAGCTTCTTATTTCTTCTTTGAATTCTTCTGGATGTGTCATTTCTAGGTAGCTATAAATAATTTCTTTAAAAAATAATGCTCCACTATTTCCATCTGTTAATGAGTGGAAAATATCTATGTTTATCTTTCTTTCAAAATATGTTACTTTAAATAAATATTGATTATTTGTTTTTGGATCTATATATTTGCATGGATAATCAGATTCAAGTTCAACAATTGGTTCTTTTGAATTATGCTCTAAATAATTCCAAAAAAAGCCGTTTTTTAATCTTACACGAAATGATTTATATTTTTCTAAAGCAATTTTTACTGCTTTTTTTAATATTTCTGGTTGTACCTCTTCATTTAAAACTGCAGATATTCTAAAAACTGTACTATATTTTTTACCTGCAGACATTGGAAACAGTTTTGCTGAATTATCTAATTTTCTCCACTCTAAAGTCTTTCTTGGTTTATCCTTCATATTTCCTCCCTATATAAATTCTTCCCAGACTAGATTTGCTAAATCTAATCCCTTTGATGTAAGTAAAATATTGTCTAAATCTATCTCTAGTAATCCTTGCTCTACTAATTTTTTTATTTCATTTCTAAATATATATATTGGATTTTTTCCAAATTTTTCTTTGAATTTTGTGATTTGTACTCCGTCTAATTTTCTTAATCCTAATAACATATATTCTTTTTCTTGAGATTCTTGATTTTGTATTTCATTTATAGTTTTAATTTCATTTAGATTTTTTTCTAAATATTGATTTAAATTATTTGTGTTAGAATATCTTTTTTTTGATATATATGAGTGTGCTGAAACTCCAAAACCAATATATTCTTTTTGCTCCCAGCAATTACAATTATGTTTTGATTGTTTTGTTGGAAATGCAAAATTTGATATTTCATAGTGAATATATCCATTTAATTCTAAGATATTTTTTACATAATGATATTGTCTTCTTTCTGCCTCATCTGATGGTAATTTTAGTTTTCCCTGATCTACTAGTCTTTCCATTGGTGTATTCTCTTCTAAAATTAGTGAATATACAGAAATGTGTTCTGGTTTTAGCATAATTATTTCTTCTAAGCTTTTTTTCACATCTTTTAGGTTTTGTGTTGGTAATCCTATCATTAAATCAGTATTTATATTATTAAATCCTAACTTTCTTGCTGTTTTATATGTATTTAAAAAATCTTGATATTTATGTATTCTCCCTATTGTTTTTAATAATCTATCATTTGTAGTTTGTAATCCTATACTTAATCTATTTATTCCAGAATTTTTATAACTAAGCAATTTTTCTTCTGTAACAGTTCCTGGATTTACTTCAATTGTTACTTCTATATTTTCTAAGTTTTCTAGATTTGCTACTTTCTTTATTGTATTCAAAATGTCAGTTATATATTTACTATCTATAACTGATGGTGTACCTCCACCAATATATATTGTTGTAATTTGATATTTTAAAAGTATTTCTTTTTCTTGATTTATTTCTTGTAATACTTTTTCTATATATTGTGCTTGTTTTTCCTCTTGATTTGGAAATGATACAAAATCACAATACATGCATTTTTGTTTACAAAATGGAATATGTATATAAATTCCTAGTTCTGGTTTTAGCATTTGGATTCCTTTCTATGATTTAGCAATATCTATGATTTTTTTTAGTCTATAATTTACTCCTGATTTACCTATTGGATTTTTTAGTTTTTTCCCTAGTTCTACAAGTGAAATATCCGGATTTTCTATTCTTAATATTGCTATTTCTTTTAAATTGTCATCTAACATATTAAATTTATTTTCTTTTTGTAGTTTTCGTATTGCTTCAATTTGTTCTATTGAAGCATTTATAGTTTTATTTAAGTTTGCTGTTTCACAATTTACAAGCCTATTAACTTTACCTCTCATATTTTTTTGAACACGTATATCCTCAAATTTTAATAATCCTTTGCTTGCTCCCATAAGAGCCAATATTTTTGATATTTCCTCCCCATCTTTTATATATATAGCTTTTTTATTTGGTGTATCTAATTTTTTTGTATTAATATCAAAATCTGTTTTTAATATTTTTTGTATTTCATCTCTATCTTGTGAATTTAAAAATCCTATTTCTAAGTGATATACATTTTCTGGATTATTCATAGAACCAGAGCCTAAAAAAGCACCTCTTACTATACTTTTTTTATTTTCTTCTTTTTCCCCTAGTTCTTCTATTTTAAGCATAAATGGTATTTCTTTCAATTTTACTGTAATTACAAATGTATTTCCTTCAATTGTAATTTTATGGTCTATTTTTAAGTTTGATAATAGCTTTGAAAATCGGTTTATATTATATTCACTTTCTGTTGCATAACGTAATGTTTTTGCATTTATGTAGCTTGTATTATTTGTCAATAAATATCCTAATAATTCACATTTTACTTGTGTTTTATCTGCTAAAGTATTACATTTGCTTAGTTCCTCTTTTACATCTGATGAAAATGACATATTTCCTCCTTACTTTAATCTAGCAACAACAACACGGTCATTGCCATATGCATCTTTTTTGCAATAAATTTCACTATATTTTTCCTCGTTCTCTAATAATTCAATAACATCTATTTTTTGGTCATATCCAATTTCTAAACATAAATATCCTTTGTATTTTAGATATTGATAACTTTTCTTGATAATTTTTCTATAAAAGTCTAGGCCATCATATCCACCATCTAAAGCTATTTTAGGTTCTTTTTGTACTTGTCTTTCTAATGTTGAAATTATGTCTTTTTTTATATATGGTGGGTTTGATACTATAATATCAAATTTTTGTGGTTTTACATCTTGGAATAAATCTGATTTTATCCATGATACCTTTCCTTCAACTTCATTACTTATTGCATTTTTCTTTGCTATTTTTAATGCCTCTTGACTAATATCAACTCCTATTATTTTACTTTCGTCTATGTATTTTGCAAGTGATATTGCAATAGCTCCACTTCCTGTACATAAATCTAAAATATTTTTGGCATTATTGGTTTTTGCTATTTTTATAACTTCTTCTACTAATGTTTCTGTATCCTGCCTTGGAATTAGTACATTTTCATTTACAAAAAAACTAAGTTTCATAAATTCTTTTTGATGAGTAATATGCTCAATTGGTATGTGATTTCTTAGTTTTTGAATTCCAGCAAAATATCTTTTTTCTTCTTGAGCAGTTAATTCCTTCATATCATTGACAATAATATATTGTCTTGGTTTATTTAACACAAATTGCATTAACATCCTTGCCTTAAGTTTTGGGCTTTCAACATCTTTTACTTTTAATTCTATTGCTCCTTTTTCTATTGCTTCTTTTATTTTCATTTATAATCCATCCTTTCTCATTTTGTTGTAGAAAAGATTTTGTGATATCTCTTTTATTTTCCTTATTATATCATTGATATTAATATGTGACAATATTTTTTTGCAAGAACGCAAAAAAATCCCCCGCCTTAGCCGTAAGAGGTCGTGAATTTTTAAGGACCTGTTCCTACAAACAGGTGGGTACCTACCAAAATACTCATGGGCTTCTCACAATTCAATCGGTGAGCATGCACGCCATATTTTCGAGATTGATCCCTCTTCATAATTTGTTGGTTCTAAAAATTCTGTCTACACGCACTATGCAGGGAAAAAGCATATCTATTAAGTTATTTATATTTTAGCATATTTTAATATTAGTTTCAAACATTTTTATTTCAGTTTTTTTAAGGTTTTTACTGTTTATATTATTTTATCTTACTTTTTCTATATTATGCTTATTTTATTATATTTTTTGCGATTTGCTTTTTTTATTTTAATGTGATAAAATGATTTTATATTTAGTTTTAATTTAATGTCTAAAAAGAAGTTCTTCTGCGATTATATGTTGAACTTCTTTTTGATTTATATAATTTGATTTATATAAAATGATAATAATTATTTAATAACTTAACTGTATTTTTGAAAAATATTGCATTTTTACTTGAATTTATTTTTATTTTGGTATAGTATATATTAAGTAAAAGCTATACATAGGAGGATAAGTTATGCCAAGAGTTACAAAAGAACAAAAAGAAGTAGAAAATGTAGAAGAAAAAGTTAAGAAAAAAGCTACAAAAGTAGCTAAAAAAACTACTACAAAAAAAGCACCAGCAAAAAAGACATCTTCTACAGCTAAAAAAGAAAGTAAAACAAAAGCTACTACTAAAAAGACTACAACTAAAAAAACATCAACTACAAAAAAAGCTGTTTCTAAAAAACCTACTTCTAAAAAAACTGTAAAATCAAAAAATGAAAAAAAAGTTAATATTGTAGAATATTATGATTTACCTTATAGATATAATCAAACAATTGTAAAAATACTTGCTCAAACACCAAACACATTATTCATTTACTGGGATATTTCAGATTATGATAGAGAAAATTTCAAAAAACAATATGGAGATAACTTTTTTGATAAAACAACTCCTGTTTTAATTATTCATAATGATACAAAACAATATAGCTTTGAAGTAGAAATAAATGATTTTGCAAATTCTTGGTATTTACAAGTAAATGATCCTGATTGTATTTATCGTGTTGAATTAGGTAGAAGGCCAATATATGAATACACTAAAAATGAGCCCGTTGTTTTACCTGATTATTTCTATATTACTACATCTAATTCTCTTACTTCACCAAATGATCATATTTTGTTTACAACAGATAATATATTAATTAGAAATATTAAAACAAATCAATATTATAGAAAATCACTTAAACAGTTAAAAATAAAAAATAGTATGGAAAAAATATATAATATTCATAATTTATATAAAAAATTATATCAAGAAGAAGATGTTCTTTATGATTTATCAAATCCTTCTTCAGGAAATCCTTCTTCTGGTAACTTTCGTATAGGAAAATTTTAAATAGGGATTTAAATTAGGGATGCGATAATAGGCGTTCCCTTTTCCCTTTAAGGAGTTAATTATGCAAGAGAAAAAAGGATATGTTAGTTTTGTATTGCATGCTCATTTGCCATTTATACATCATCCAGAAAGTGATGATTATTTAGAAGAGTCTTGGCTATATGAAGCAATTTCAGAAACATATATACCATTATTAATAAACTTTCAAAAATTAGTAGATGAGGGTGTTGATTTTAGGATTACAATGTCTATGACCCCACCTTTGCTTTCTATGTTAGACAATAAGTTGCTACAAAAAAAATATATTCATTATTTAGAGCAATTAATTGAATTGTCAGAAAAAGAAATTAAAAGAACTGCTAATGATGAACGTCTAAATAAATTATCTCATTACTATTATGACCGTTATTCAAATGATTTACATATTTTCAAAGAGGTATATAATTGTAATTTAATTGAAGCATTTAAACATTTTCAAGATATTGGTGTTTTAGAAATTATTACTTGTGGTGCAACACATGGATACTTCCCTATTTTATATGTTAATGAAAAGACAGTTAGAGCTCAAATAGCTGTTGGAGTGCAGACATATGAAAGATATTTTGGAAGAAAACCTAGAGGTATTTGGCTTCCTGAGTGTGGTTATGTACCTGAAGCTGATAAATATTTAAAAGAATTTGGTATTGAATATGTAATTACTGAAACACATGGTATTTTATATGCAAATCCTACACCTGTTTATGGAACTTTTGCACCTATTGTTTCTCCAGATGGTGTTGTTGCATTTGGTCGTGATTTAGAATCTTCTAGACAAGTATGGAGCTCAATAAATGGATATCCAGGAGATTTTAATTATCGTGAATTTTATCGTGATATTGGATATGAAGCTGATTATGATTATATTAAACCATATATAGCTCATAATGGTGTTCGTGTTCATACAGGAATAAAATATTATCGAATTACAGGAAAAACTGAGTATAAAGACTATTATAACCCTCAATGGGCTATGGATTCTGCTGAAAAACAAGCTGGACATTTTTTAGATTCTCGTGTGAGTCAAATAAATTCAATAAGTCCTTATATGGAAAATCCGCCTATAATTTTATGCCCTTATGATGCAGAACTTTATGGACATTGGTGGTATGAGGGTCCTTATTGGTTATATATCTTATTCAAAAAGATTTATTATGATGACTGTAATTTTTCTTTAATTACACCTTCTGAATATATCGATAAATATCCAGAAATTCAGGTCTCTACTCCTTGTCGTTCTAGTTGGGGTGCTAATGGATATAGCGAGGTATGGCTTAATCAGACAAATGACTATGTTCACAGACATTTGCATGTTGCTGGTGATAGGATGTGTGAATTAGCTTACCTTTATCCAAATGCTGAAGGGGTGCAAAAAGATGCATTAAATCAATGTGCTAGAGAACTTCTATTAGCTCAAAGCAGTGACTGGCTATTTATAATAACAAATGGTACAATGGTTGATTATGCAAAAAAAAGAATTAAAGACCATATAGGTCGTTTTACAAAGTTATATTACCAAATCAAATCAAATCAAATCGACGAAGATTTCTTAAAATCTATTCAAGAAAAAGATTGTTTATTTCCAGATATTGATTATCATATTTATAGTTAGAAATTGTCCCTTTTGGGACAATTTTCATTTTGTACTTTTTTTCATATGATAATGTATAAGTTTTTTAGTTTAGTAGATACTAGTTAGGAAGGGAGTTTTTTAGATGAAATCCATTTGTATAAAAACAAACAACGAAACATTACTAACTTATCTACTAAATGAACTATATGCATGTAATTTACAAAATGTTTGTTTTTCACAAAATCAGTTTAAGCATTATAACAATATTATAATTCATTATGCTGGTAATCATATTGATACCTTCCTACATGATATTTCTGATATTTTATCATATATGGTTATAGACGAATTAGAGGAATTTTTTTTGAAAGATTCCATCTCTCAAAATTATTTCTATTTTGATGCAATAGAAAGAAAAAAAATTTTAGATAATTGTTTTGACATATGTACTGATGATTTTACTAACTATTTTAATAAAAAGTTTTCATATTTAACAAAGCAATTTTATTTATATCTTAAAGAAAATAAATCTATTGTATTAACTGGATTTATATATTTTCGTTTAAAAGGTTATTTTTCTATGTTAGATGAAATTGTAGATGAAGCAGTAAATCAGTTTATAATAGAAAAAGAATATTTAGAATTTGTTTCTCTATTAAAACTATATATAAATTCTCAAGCTTCTCAGTCAGATATAATACACTTAGTGTATTTTAAAGATAGTTTTATTCTCTTAGATAAAGATATGAATTCAATCGATATACATGAATATTTGCTAGATGCAAAATATTTATCTGATATTACATTTTCAAATAATGATTATTTATTAAATACATTATTGAGTTTATTACCAAAAAAAATATATATACATTTAATTGAAAATAGAATTGACGAATTTTTAAATACACTTATATTGATATTTGAAAATCGTATTGAATTATGCAATGATTGTCCTATTTGCAATTTATATAAAAATACAAAAAAAGATATAAAGTTAAAATGAGCCACTATGTTTGTTAGACATAATGGCTCTATTTTTTAAAACATATCTCCATTTGTTACTGCATCTAATGACTCCTGTAGTCCTGGGAAAATTGCTTCTTTTAAATTATCATCTGCAACTACCTTCCATTTTCCATCTTGCTTTTGTACAGTAATTTCTTTAGTTGTTGTTACTGTTGGGATGTCTTCTTTTTGTAATTCTTCAAGTAATATTTCATCTATTTCTGCATCTTCACTGCTAAAATATTTTTGTAGTAATTTCTTTGCTGAGTTTTCTACAATAACTTTAAAATCTTTATTTGATGTTTGTAATTCAATTGTAGCTGTATCACCTTTTTGTGTTACATTTTTTACAGTAAATTGTAAATCTTTGAAAAATAATTTGCTTTTTTCTGCATCATCTGATGATATTACAGGATCATCCATTAATTCTTCATAATCTACATATTCTTCTAATTTTTCATAATTTCCTGTCTTTAATTCTCTTAGCATTTGTTGTACAGTTCTTGCCGGTGAAGGTAATGCTACATAAATAAGTCCAACTATAGCTAATAATACTATAGCAATAACAATTGTTCTAAAAACTATACTTTTCTTTTTCTCTTTTCCTGCTTTTGTACTTGCTGTTGATGTTGTTGTCTTTTTTGCATCTGGTTTTGCTTTTACTGTTTCGAATTTTTTCTCCTCTTTTACTGGTTCAGCTTTATCTTTTTTTGGTTCTGCAATTTTCACATCTTTTTCTTTTGGTGCTTCTGCTTTTGGTGTTTCTACTTTTGCCTTTTCTGGTTCCACTTTTTCCTTTTTTGGAGTTTCCTTCTTAGCAGTTTCTTTTTTTGGTGTCTCCTTGTTTTCTTTTATTTGTTTCTTTTCCTCTTCATTTTCTGCCATAAATCTTCCCCCTTTTTTACTTTTTCTACTATGATTATATATTAACTAATTTTTTTTTGCAACTTTTTTATTAATTTTTTTATTTATATTTTTTTATAGTTTACAAACTTCCATTTATTCCTTCTGATACAACATCTTTCATATTTTCAATTAAATCATCTATTTCTTTTGGAGTAACAATTAAATTATAGTCATTTGGAACTAATGCTTCTTTAATCTCTTCATAATTGTCCGCTTCCTTCATATTATTTAACATATCATTAGATTTTGCTTCATTTTGTAACTTTTCAATCAATAAATCTAAGCAATCATTTACTAATACTGCAGTTTCAACAACTGTTGGTATCCCTACTGCAATTACTGGGATTCCCAATGTTTTTTTACTAATCTCTGCTCTTGTATTTCCAACTCCTGCACCAGGTATAATTCCTGTATCTGAAATTTGAATAGTGCTACTAATTCTTTCTATACTTCTTGAAGCTAATGCATCAATAACTATTATTAGCTTTGGATGAATATTATCAACAATTCCTTTTAATATTTCTAAAGTTTCAATTCCTGTTGTGCCTAAAACTCCTGGTGATATTGCACTAATTTCTCTTGTACCTTCTTCTACATATTGTGGCAAATATTTTATGACATGTCTTGTTACTTCTATTTCATTGATAACTTTTGGGCCTAAACTATCTGGTGTAACATAAATATTTCCTAGTCCTACAACAAGAGTTTCTCCTTGTTTATCAACATGCAAGTCTACTACCTTTTTTAATTCATTTGATAATACCTCTGCTGCTTTTTTGATTTCTTCTTCTTGTGCAATTTTTAATTTTTTTATATCTATTGTAATATAGTTTCCTATTGGTTTTCCTATTGCTTTTTCTCCCTCTTGATTTGTTATTTTTACACGCTCAATTGATAAATTTTCGTCTATTTCTTCTTTTTCACTTTCAACTCCTTGAATTTCATCTTCAATTTGATTTGCTTTTTTATATAAATCTCTTCTTTCAGATGCTAAATCTGTTCTAAAATTCAACATAAAAATGAACCTCCTTTTATTTTAGGATGTCCATTTTTTATAAATTGATACTAAAAAATTCCTTCTACATTTCCATCTTTATCAATTGTAATTGATTCTGCAGCTGGTACTCTTGGAAGTCCTGGCATTGTCATAATCTTTCCAGCTAATGCAACTACAAATCCTGCTCCTGCTTTTAATTCTACATCACGAATATGTATAATATATTCTCCTTCATCTGTTAAATTTTTAGGATCATCTGATAATGAATATTGTGTTTTTGCAATACAAACTGGTAATTCTTTATATCCAAGTTTTTGAATTTTTTCAATGTTTTCAATTGCTTCATCTGTAAAGTCTACTCCTGCTGCATGATATATATTTTTTGCAATTTTTTCTATTTTTGTTTTGATGTCATCTTCTAATGGATATATATAATTTACTTCTTTATTTACCATTGAAAATTCATTAACATATTCTGTATCAGAAGTCAATTTTACAATTTTATTTGCAATATCAATTGCACCTTCTCCACCTTTTGCCCATCCTTCTACTAGACTAAGCAAAACATTTTGTTCTTTCAACTTTTCTTCTAGGAAAGCTATTTCTTTATCTGTGTCTGATAAGTAACGGTTTAATGCAACAATTACTTTTAATCCATAGCGATTTTTTAAATTATCAATATGTGTTAATAAGTTTCTAAGTCCTTTTTCTAGTCCTTCCATATTTTCTTTTTGGATATCTTCTTTTGGAACTCCTCCATGATATTTTAATGCTTTTATTGTTGCTACTAATACTACTGCGTCTGGTTTGATTTTAGCTTTTCTGCACTTAATATCTAGGAATTTCTCAGCTCCTAAATCAGCTCCAAATCCTGCTTCTGTAATTGTATAATCTCCTAATTTTAATGCCATTTTTGTTGCGATAATACTATTACATCCATGTGCAATGTTTGCAAATGGTCCACCATGAATAATTGCTGGAGTATGTTCTAAGGTTTGTACTAAATTTGGTTTAATAGCATCTTTTAAAAGAACTGCCATAGCCCCTTCTGCTTTTAAATCTCTTGCATAAACAGGCTCTCCTTCTTCATTATATCCTATAACAATATTTCCTAATTTCTCTTTTAAATCTTCTATATCTGTTGCTAAGCAAAGAATTGCCATAATTTCTGAAGCAACAGTAATATTAAATCCATCTTTTCTTGGTACAATATTTTTTTCTTCTGATAATCCTGTGTCAACTACTCTTAATTGTCTATCATTTAAGTCAACACATCTTTTCCATGTTACTTCTTTTATTTTTAATTCATTTCCAAAATATATATGATTATCTATTAAGCTAGAAAGAAGATTATTTGCTGCTGTTATTGCATGAATATCTCCTGTAAAATGTAAATTAATGTCTTCCATTGGTGCTACTTGTACTCTTCCTCCACCAGCTGCACCACCTTTAATTCCAAATACAGGACCTAATGATGGTTCTCTTAATGCTAAAATTGATTTTTTACCTATTTTTGATAATCCATCTGCTACTGCGATAGAAATTGTTGTTTTTCCTTCCCCTAATGGTGTTGGATTTATTGCTGTAACTAAAATTAATTTTCCGTTTTCTTTATTTTTTCTTTTTTCATATACTTCTGGTGAAATTTTAGCTTTGTATTTTCCGTATTGTTCAATTTCTTCCTCCTCTATTCCCAATTTTTTTGCAATTTCTGTAATGCGTTTTAGTTCAACACTTTTTGCGATTTCGATATCTGTCATTTAAAATCACCCTTTCTACATTTTTTATTATTTTTATGCAACTAAGCCTGCAATCAATCCTATTAAAGCACCAACAAATACTTGTATTGGTGTATGACCTAATACTTCAACTAGTCTTTCTGATACTTCTACTCCAGTTAATCCTGGTGTTTCAATTAGTTTATTCAATAATTTAGCTTGTTTTCCAGCAGCTCTTCTAATTCCTGCAGCATCATACATAACTACACATGCTAATATTAAAGCAATAGCAAACATACTAGAATTTACACCCTCATATTTTCCAATTAATGTTGCTAGACTTACAACAACTGCTGAATGTGAGCTTGGCATTCCTCCTGCTCCTAATATCCTTTTGAAATTAAATTTTTTTGTTGTAATTAAATCATAGATTACTTTATATAGTTGAATAAAAAACCACAATAATAATGGTACAATAATATATTTATTTTGAAAAAATCCTGTAATATCGTTCATGTTATTATACTTCTCCCCTTTATTTTGTGCTATACTTTAAAATCTTCTTCTTCTATTTTTCCATCTTGATTTATTAAAACTGTTATCTTCTTTTCTGCTTCTTCTAGCATTTTATTACAATTTTTTGATATTGTTATTCCATCTTCGAATTTTTTCATTGAATCTTCTAAGTTCAATTCTCCTTTTTCTAATTCTGTTACAATTTTCTCAAGTTCTTCTATATTTTCTTCAAAACTTGCTTTTCCCATTATTTTCCCTTCCTTTATTTTTCAGTTACTTCACCTGTTTCTAAATCTACATCCATATA
This sequence comes from uncultured Clostridia bacterium, assembly GCA_947631725.1. GTDB lineage: Bacteria > Bacillota > Clostridia > TANB77 > CAG-508 > CAG-269. The sequence goes on along the minus strand of CANRML010000003.1, from coordinate 13,655 downwards.
TGCAATTGTAATTGCATTAGAAATTACTGCTATATGATATACATTTCCTTCAACATTTTCAACTACAAAGTTATAGCTACTGCTTGTTTCACCCCATTTTTCTTTTGCAAAATCTATTGCTGTTTGTTCTGGGTTTTCTGTTCCACTTTGTTCACTACTTTCTTGTTCTTCTTTTCCTACATAGTTTTGGGTTGGCTCTACATTTGTTTCTGTGCTTTCATTGCTCTCAGTATTTGTAGTTGTATTTTCTTCTACTACATTTGTATCAATCTCATTTATTACATTTTGTTCTTCTATTTCATTTACTACATTTTCTTCTTCAGTATTGTTTTCAACTACAGATTTTTCTTGAGTAAATATATATGTAACATATGCAATTAATGTAATAAGAAGAATAATCAATATACCAATTAGCACTTTTGTACTAGTTCTCATTTTTTATTTTCTCCTTTTATTGGATTTTTGCTAGTTTTTCTCCATCCATAAATTTTAAATTTATTTCATCACCTGTTTTTAGTTGTTTTGCACTTTTTATAATGTTATCATTTTGCTCTACTATTGCATATCCTCTTGTTAAAGTTTTCAATGGGCTTAATGCATCTAGCTTAGATAATAAAGTAATATAACGTTCTTTTTCTTTTTGTTTTTTTGTTTGTATTTGTGTTTCTAATCTTTTTATAAATTGGTCTACTAGTATATATTTATTTTGTATCATTTTCATTGGATCTTTAAATACATAACTTGCCATACATTTTTGAAGTCGTAATTGTAATGTTTCATATTTTTTACTAAGCGCTAATCTCATCCTGTTTTGATATGAACCGTAGTTTTTGTTTTACTTCATAAATATCTGGAACTGCTAATTCTGCTGCTGCAGATGGTGTTGGTGCTCTTAAATCTGCTGTGAAATCCGAAATTGTAAAATCTGTCTCATGTCCAACTGCAGAAATTATGGGGATTTGTGAATTATATATAGCTTGTGCTACAATTTCTTCATTAAATGGCCATAAATCTTCTAATGACCCTCCTCCTCTAGCAAGTATCAATACATCTGCTAATTTGTTTTTATTCATATACTCAATTCCACTTGCAATTTTTTCTGCTGCACCTTCTCCTTGTACTGGAACTGGTAATAAACGGATTCTAACATTTGGATTTCTTCTTGTTCCTACATTTATAATGTCTTTGATTACTGAACCTGTTCCGAGATGTTAATACCCCTATTATATTAGGCATTTGTGGGATTTTTTGTTTATGATTAATATCAAAATATCCTTTTTCTTCTAGTTTTTGTTTTAGTTCTTCATACTTTTTATATAATATTCCTACTCCATCTTCTTGAATAGCTTGTACATAAATTTGGTAAATTCCATCTCTTTCAAATACAGATACACTTCCTAATACAAAAACCTTCATCCCATCTTTTGGGGTAAAGTCTAATTTTTCTGCATATGTTTTAAACATTACACATTTAATTAAAGATTTTTCATCTTTTAATGTAAAATACATATGTCCTGTATAATGATGTTTAAAATTAGATATTTCTCCTTTAATTAACAAACTACTTAAATATTCATCACTTGCAAATTTTTCTTTAATATAGCTATTTAATTCACTTACTGTGATTGCCATATTTTCATATTTCATTATCTTTTCCTTCCTAGAGGTTATTCTTTTACAATACTTGCTAAAATTCCATTTACAAATGTTTTTGAGTTTTCGTCTCCATATTTTTTTGCTAGTTCTACTGCCTCATTTATTGCAACTTTAAATGGAACTTGAGTATATTTTATTTCATAAATTGCTAATTTTAATATACTCAAATTAACCTTTGAAATTCTACCAATTTTCCAATTTTCTTTTAGATTTGTTTTTATATCTTCTTCAATTTTTTGCTGATTATTTTTAATTCCGCATAACAGCATCTTTAATATATATTTTTGCTTCTTCGCTTTCAATTTCGCTATTTTGTATATATAGTTCTATTTGTTCTTCCAAGTTCTCACTTTTTTGTATTTCCAAACTATATAGCAATTTGAAAGCATTTTCACGCATCTGTGTTCTGTTCATTGCTTTTCCTTTCTGCTTGCCCTTTTTATTACATTTTGTCTATCCAACCTTTTAATTTTAATTTAACATCTTCTTTATTTTGTTGTACATAATTTCCGATAAATGCTCCTAAGACTATTACTACAATCCCAATAATTAAATCATAAAGTCTAGTAGCTAAAATAACAATTGCAACAATGATACCTATAATTGCTCCACAATATTTACCTAAAAATTTCTTAAAATCCTCCATTTTTGCTTCTACTCCTTTCTACTGTATACTATGCTTGTTCTTGTTGTGCAGGTGCTACTTTTTTTACTGAAATATTTACTTCTTTAACATCTAAATCTGTTGCAAGTTTGATTTTTTCTTTTATTTTATTTTGCAAATTTGCAGATAAATCTTTAATAACTGCATCTGATGTTACAACTAAATTTGCAAATATACTAACATTGTTTTCTTTATCTAATTCTACTCTTGTTGTTATATTGTCTGCATCTTGAAAATCTGCTGCTACAGATTCTACAAGGTTTTCTATTGTTTCTTTTGATATCATTAGTTTTCCATTTTCGTTTTCTAATAAAACTCCTTGTCTATCTTTTATTTCCTCTTTTGAAGTTGGGTCAAAGAAAATACATCTAATAGATAATAATATAAATACAACACTAGCTCCTAAAACAATTTTAGATGCTGGGTCTGTTGTGATACAAATTGTAATAATGTTTTTTACTACTTGTAAATCTAACCATCCAAATACTAATAAGCATAAAATGATAGATAAAATTAGCATTATATTAGAATATATAATTAATGTGATTTTTTCAATAAATTTCATTTTTATTACTCCTTTTCTTCTTTATTATTTTCTACTTCCTCTTCTTGTTTTACATCTTCTGTATTTACTCCTTGTACATGAACATTAACTTCTTCTACAGTTAATCCTGTCATAGTTTCTACAGATGTTTTTACTCTGTTTTGAATTTCAAATGCAACATCTGGTATTCTTGTACCATATTCTACAATGATATTAACATCTATTTTTATTGCTGTGTCATTTTTTTCTACTTTAATACCTTTTGCTAAGTTTTTTTTTCCACTTAACACTTCACTAATTCCACCTGCAAATCCACCTGCCATTGATGATACACCTTGTACTTCTGAAACAGCCACACCTGCAATTACAGCTATAACATCATTTGAAATTTGTATTCCTTCATTTTCTTCTATTTCTTGCTCATTTTCTTCTTTTGAAGTTTCCTCTTGCTTTAATTCTTCTTGCTCTTTATCATCATCTTTCATTTTCACTCCTCCTTTATATGGTAACAGTATATCAATTTTTTGTGAATTTTACAACTACTTTTAATAAATATTTAAAAAAATCCATGTATCACTACATAGATTTTATTCTTCCCATTGTAATTCCCAATCAGAAATATATACAGTATCTCCATCACAAATTCCTAATTCTTTTAATTTATCATCAATCCCCATATTTTTTAAGCATTTATGGAAGTAATACATAGATTCATTATCTTCTATATTGATTCTTCCCATTAAGCGGTCAACTGCTTTTCCTGTAACATAAAATGCGTTTCCTTCTTTTCTTGCTTCCCATCCTTGGTCTTTTTCTGGTAATGTATATATCATTTTATCTTCTATTTCAATTAGGTCTTCTTTTGGTAATGTTTTTAATACTTGTGATATATGGTCAATTAGTTCTTGTAATCCTTCTCCTGTTACAGAAGAAATTTTATATATTTCTATTTTTTCCTTTTTTGCTAATTTTTCTAATTCTTTATATCCTTCATTATTTTGCATACTATCTATCTTAGTTGCAACTATTATTTGTTTTCTTTTTGATAATTTTTCACTATATTTTTTTAGCTCTTCGTTTATTATTTTATAATCTTCAATTGGATTTCTTCCTTCTTCTCCTGAAACATCAATAAAATGCAATAAAAGGCGTGTTCTTTCTACATGTCTTAGAAATTGTATTCCGAGCCCTACTCCTTCACTTGCTCCTTCGATAATCCCTGGAATATCTGCAATAACAAAACCATCTCCATCTTTTGTTTTTACAACTCCTAAATTTGGTTCTAATGTTGTAAAATGATAATTTGCAATTTTAGGTCTTGCTTCTGTTACTTTTGATAAAAATGTGGATTTTCCTACATTTGGAAATCCTAAAAGTCCAACATCTGCTAATAATTTTAATTCTAAAATTATTTCTTTTTCTTCTCCCTTTTCTCCATCTTCTGAAAATCTTGGAGCTTGCCTCATAGAGGTTGCAAAGTGTGAGTTCCCTCTTCCTCCTCTTCCTCCTTTTAAAATTAGTTCTTGTTGATCTGGTTTTGATAAATCTGCAAGTACTCTATTTGTTTCTGCATCTTTTATCACAGTTCCAATTGGTACTTTGATGTATAAGTCTTCTCCAAATTTTCCATTGCAATTGTTTCCGCTTCCGTTTTCTCCATTTCCAGCCTTAAATTTCTTATTATATCTAAAATCTATCAATGTGTTTTTATCTTTGTCTACTTGGAAATATATATCTCCACCATTTCCACCGTCTCCACCGTCTGGTCCACCTGCTGCTACACATTTCTCACGACGAAATGTTGCTGCTCCATTTCCACCATTACCAGATTTAATTATTATTTTAGTATAATCTGTAAACATATTTTCCTTCCTTCTTTATATTATTTATCACTAAAATAGTCCAATTTCATTGCTTCTTTTACTTTTTTCATTGTTTGTTTTGCAACTTCTCTTGCTTTTTCAGTTCCTTCTATTAAAATCTTATCTACTTCTTCTGGGTGTGCTTCATAATATGCTCTTTTTTCGCGAATTGGTTTTAGAGTATCTATAATATTTTGAGCCAATTGTTTTTTGCAATGGACACAACCTCTTTTTCCTGCTCTACATTCTTCACATACTGTTTTAATATCTTCTTTATTTGTAAATAAATTATGATAATATGCTACCATACAAATATCAGGATTTCCCAAATCGTCCTTTTTTATTCTATTTGGGTCAGTTACTGCACTCATTACTTTTTTTGTAATTTCTTCTTCACTATCTGATAAATATATAGCATTTCCAAGAGATTTTCCCATTTTTTCGTTTCCATCTAGTCCTTTAATTCTTTTAGTATTTGACAAAATTGCCTTTGGTTCTTTTAATACTTCTCCATAAATACTGTTGAATTTTCTTACAATTTCTCTACACTGTTCTATTAGTGGTAATTGGTCTTCACCTACTGGCACAATTTCTCCTTCAAAAGTTGTAATATCAGCTGCTTGACTAACTGGATATCCTAAAAATCCATATGTTACACTTTCTCCAAATATATCTCTTTTTTGTGCTATTTCTGTTTTTACAGTTGGATTTCTTTCTAACCTAGCTATTGTAACTAAATTTGAATAAAATACTGTTAATTCTGCTGTTTCTGGTATCATAGATTGAATATATATTGTGGTTTTTTTAGGGTCTATTCCAACTGATAAATAATCAATTGCAACTTCTCTAACACTATTTCTAACCTTTTCTGGATTATTAAAATTATCTGTTAATGCTTGAACATCTGCAATTAAAATATATGGATCACAATTTGGATTTTCTTGTAATTCTAGTCTTGTTTTTAAAGAGCCAAAATAATGCCCAATATGTAATCTTCCAGTTGGTCTGTCCCCTGTTAATACTCTTTTCATTATTAATCACGTTCCTTTCTATGAAATAAACTTATCTTTGAATTCCTCCATGCATATATTCTTCGTTTATTTCTTCTTCTATTTCATCTGCTATTTCTTCATTTGTTTTTTCTAGTCCATATTCGTTTTGTTTTTCTTGAAATTTATTATATACTTCTTCTACTGAAGTGTTACATCTTTCTGCCAATTCATCCCAAGTAATATCTGTATCAGGTATTTTTTGTTCTGGATCAAATGTATCTACATCATGTGTATGTGTATCATTATTTTTATTATTATCTATATCTTGCACTTCTTCTTTTTCACAATTTCCATGTTGTTTATCTCTATCTAATGCATTATCTGCTGTTCTTGTTCCTTCTCCTCTTTCAAGCATATATTGCCTAACATCTTCATCTTGTCTCCAAGTTTGTTTTGTTTCTAGTTCTACACTCACATAATCTTTTTCTTTTACAGATGCCATCATATATCTAATTTCTCTATGTGAGCCATATGATTCATCATATCCTACACTTAAGTAATCTCTTCCACTTCCATTTACAATACGCCAACTTGAAGTAATTGATTCATTTTTTACATTTCCTTGTTCTACATTTGCTGTTGCAATTTGCTTAGTTGGATTTGTTCCTAAACGGCTATCTGGCTCTAATATATCTTCTCCTAAAGCTACCGCTGTTCCATCTTTTCTAATTACAACGAAGGAGTCTATCTGAGTTGTAGGTTTATCTAAGTATTTATTTAAACTAGAACTTGATACTCTTGCTAATGTTACTCCATCTTCAATCCCATGATTTCTAAGTCCTAATTTTTTCTCTAAGCTCTCTCCTTTTATATATTGACTTAATTTCGTTTCTTCTTTAATATCTAATCCTTTTAAATCATTTTCGCTTACTTCTTTTTCTTCAATTTCTTGGTCTAAATCAACTTCATCTATTTGCTCTATTTCTTCCTCTTTTATTCCTAATGCTTTTGCAATTGATTTTAATCTTTCCTTTTCCATTTGTTCTAAGTCTAAAAGTCCTTCTTCGTCTAAATCTTGCAATTGTTCTTCAATATTTTCTTTTTCAGCAGTAAATCTTCCTACTACCATTGGATATTGATAATTATCACTATGATTATTCCCAGCAATTTTTTCTAGTTCTTCTGTTATATATGTATCTACTTCAGTTTGATACATTTCTCCATTAATATTTTTTTCTACTAATTCACGAACTAAATATATGTCTTTCTTTCTTCCTTCTAATTCAATTTCTCCAAGGTATTTTATAGCTTCTATTTTTTTGTCTTGATTTGTCATAGTTTCATTTATTTTTCTCATTATATTAAATATTTCTTCTGAGCTTTTTTGCATATTTTAGTCCTCCTTATTTTTCTAAAATTGCTATCATGTCATAATCATTTACTTCTATAATTTTAGCTTTCACATATTTATGTAATAGATTTTTCTTAGTTTTATTTTCTATATATACTAATCCATCTATTTCAGGTACATCTTGCATAGTTCTTCCAACATAATATTTTCCATCAAAAGATATGTCTTCTACTAATACTTCATAAGTTTTGCCAATACGCTTTTCTAAGTTTTGTTTTGAAATATTTTGTTGTAGTTTCATTATTTGATTATATCTTGATTTCTTAGTATTTCCATGAATTTGTTCTGGTAATCTAGCTGCTGGTGTGCCTTCTTCTTTTGAATACATAAATGTACCTAATTTATCAAATTGTACATCTTGTATAAATTGTTTTAATTCTTCAAATTGCTCCTTGGTTTCTCCTGGAAATCCAACTATTAAGCTTGTTCTTAATACAACATTTGGTATTTGTTTTCTAATATTTTCTAACAACTTTTTAATTTCTTCTTTTGTTGTTCTTCTATTCATTTTTTTTAGTATTTTATTTGATATATGTTGTATTGGAATATCAAAATATTTTGCAATTTTATCATTATTTGCTACTAATTTAATTAGTTCCTCTGTAATTCCTTCTGGATAAGAATATAGCACACGAACCCATTTTATTCCTTCTATATTTGTTAAATCTTCTAGCAATTCTACAAGTTTAGGTTCTCCATAAATATCTATTCCATATTTAGTTGTATCTTGTGCAATAACAATAATTTCTGTAATTCCTTGTTTTACAAGCATATTTGCTTCTTCTAAAATTTCTTCTTTTTTACGGCTTACAAATGGTCCTCTAATACTTGGAATTGCACAATATGTACATCTATTGCTACATCCTTCACCTATTTTTAGGTATGCATAATCTTTTCCTGTTGTAATAACTCTATTTAAGAAATCGTTATATTCTGGAATTGGTTTTATTTCATTTTTCTTAAGTTTTGGTTTTACAACAATTCCTCTTTTAATTAAATCTTCTATTTTTTCCCATAGCCTATCATATTCTTCTAGTTTTATGAATAAATCAACTTCTGGTAAAGATTTGACTAGTTCTGCATAATATCTTTCTACCAGACATCCCATAACAATTAAATATTTGCATTTTCTTTTTTTGTATTCTGCCATTTCTAGTATTGTGTTTATTGCTTCTTCTTTTGCAGAATCAATAAACCCACAAGTATTTATTACAATTATATCTGCTTCTTCTGGCTTATTTTCAATTATGTATTTATGTTCTCTAAACATACCTATTGCTATTTCTGTATCTATTAAATTTTTACTACAACCTAATGATACAAATCCTACTTTCATTTTTATCCCTCTTTTATTCTTTATGGCTACATATATGTTTTCTTGTCATTTCCATTAAATCTAGTTTAGTAAATCCTTCTACTTGTGTTTTGCTTCTGTCTGATTTTAATTTTTCTTCTAATACTTTTTGTATTTTATCTTTGCTTTCTTGTTTTTTCATATCGATATAGTCTATAATGATGATTCCACCTATATCACGTAGCCTTATTTGTTTTGCTATTTCAATTGTTGCTTCTTCATTTACTCTATATAAAGTTTGTTCTAAATTTTTATCACCTGTATATTTCCCTGTATTTACATCAATAGCAGTTAAAGCTTCTGTTCTATCAATTGTAATAAAGCCTCCACATTTTAACCAGATTTTTCTATTTTGCAATTTTTCTGCTTGCTTTTCTATTTCATATTTTTCAAATATATTAGAATTTTCCAAAACTATTTTTGTATTTTTTAGTTCTGGTGTTTCTTCTTTGATTTTTAAAATCTTTTCATATTCTGGTTTACAATCTGTAACAATTGTCTCTATTTTTTGATTAGCTAAATCTAATATCATTTTTTCAACAATTGTTTCTGCTTCATAAATTAATTCAGTATCTTTTTTGCTTTCTTCATATTTTTTTTGAATTTCTTGCCACTTTTTCTCTAAATTTTTAATGTCTTTTATAATTTCTTCTTCTTTTTTATCACTAGATGTACGAATTATAGCACCATTTCCTTTTGAAATGTTGTTTTTTACTAGTTCAACTAATCTTTCTTGTTCTTTTTTATCTTCTATTTTTTGTGAAACTGTAATAATATCTGTGTTTGGCATTAATACAATATATTTTCCTGGCAAATTTATATGTGTAGATACTCTTGCACCTTTTTTATCATTACTATCTTTTTTTACTTGTACTAATAGTTTTTGATTTATTTTTACAGCATCTTTAATATTGATATTTGTATCAATTTCTTCTTTTTTTTCATCTACTTTTGGTAATATATCTTTTAAATGTATAAAACTATTTTTTTCTGTCCCTATATCTACAAAAGCTGATTGCATACCTTGAATAATATCTCTTACTCTTCCAAGATATATATTTCCTTCTTTGCGATTTGTATTTTCATCTTCTTCATAATATTCTACTAAGTTTCCATTTTCTATAAGTGCTATTTTTTCTTGTTTATCTTTTTTGCTAATAAAAACTTCTACCATTTTTACCTCCTGCTATTATGCTTTAATTATATTTGTTCATTGCTATATCTACACCATTTTTTATAATTTCTTCTACTGCCTCAACTGCAATTCCGTGTTGATTTTTCTAGAATTTCTTGGTCTTCTTTTGGCATTTTACCTATTACATAATTTATTGCATCATTTTGATGTTCTGGTTTTCCAATTCCAATTCTAATTCTGCTAAATTCTTCACTTTGCAAATTTTCAACAACTGATTTCATCCCATTATGAGAACCTGGTCCACCTTTTTTCTTAATCTTTATTAAACCTTTTTCTATATCCATATCATCATAGATTATAATTAGGTCTTGTATATCTAAATTATAGTAGTCCATTACCTCTATAATACTATCTCCACTTAAGTTCATATATGTTTGTGGCTTTAATAATATAACTTTGTTATTTTCTATTATTCCTGTTCCATATAATCCTTTAAATTTCTTTTTATTAACTTCTATTTGATATTTTTTTGCTAATTTGTTAATTGTATCAAACCCCATATTGTGTCTTGTATTACTATATTCTTCTTCTGGGTTTCCTAATCCGATAATTAAATACATATTTTTCACCTATCTTTACTTGTCTATTTTACAATGTTTTTGCGTTTTTTTCAAGTGTTTTTAAATAAAAAAAACAAACAACGCTTTGTTGTTTGCTTATAACTTTATTTAGCTTTTTTTGCAACTTCTGCAATTTCTGTAAATGCTTTTGGATCAGATATTGCTATTTCTGCAAGCATTTTTCTATTTATTGCTACATTAGCTTTTTTTAGTCCTGCTATCATTTTACTATATGTTGTCCCATTTATTCTTGCAGCTGCATTAATTCTAGCTATCCATAATTTTCTAAAATTATTTTTTTTATCTTTTCTTCCTACATAAGAATATGATAATGATTTTAATACTGCTTGATTTGCATTTCTAAAACGATAATGTTTTGCACCATAATATCCTTTTGCTTGTTTTAATATTTTTTTATGTCTTGCTCTTGTTGTTCTTGCTGTTTTTACTCTTGCCATTTTTATTCACCTTCCTTAATTCGATTATCCACCATATGGTAGTAATTTTTTTATTGTTTTTTCACATGATTTATCAGCATAAGCATCTTGTATTTTTCCTGATTTTCTTTGTCTGCTTGTTTTATTTGCTAATAGATGTCTTCTATTTGCTTTTGTTCTTTTTACTTTTCCTGTTGCTGTTAGTCCATATCTTTTGCTAGCAGCTTTGTTTGTTTTTAATTTTGCCATTTTTTCTTCCTCCCTTTCGTTTTATTAATTATGCTTTTTTTGCTAAAATTGTAAACATATTTCTGCCTTCTAATTTAGGTTGTTTTTCAACAACACTAATATCTTCAAGTTCTTCTATAAACTTATTTAGCACAATTTCACCTGATTTAACATTATTTACTTCTCTACCTCTAAAGCGAAGTGTTATTTTTACTTTATTTCCTGATTCTAAAAATTTTCTTGCATTTTTAGCTTTGAAACTAAAGTCATGTTCTTCAATATTTGGAGTAACTCGTAGTTCTTTTACTTCTAAAACTTTTTGTTTTTTCTTTGCTTCTTTTTCTTTTTTTGCTTGCTCAAACTTATATTTTCCATAATTCATTATTTTGCAAACTACAGGTTTAGTATTAGGTGATACTAGTACAAGGTCTAAATTCTTTTCTTCAGCTAATTCTATAGCTTCATTTGTTGGCATAACACCTAATTTTTCTCCATCTGCTCCTATCAGTTGAACTTCTTTTTCTCTGATTTGACTATTTATTGGTAATTCTTGTTTGATTGTGAAACACCTCCATATATATAAAAATTGACTTGTGTGTTACAAGTCAATCCATCAAACTAATAAAAAGCAAATAAAATAAACATATTTATTTTTGCATTTTAACCTTTTTCTTTTAGATAAGGTGAGAAGTTCGATAGCTTCTTCTTGTAACGCTTAATATTATATCATATTTTTTCTATTTGTCAAGTATTTTAAGCTATTTTTTTATACTGTCTATTAAATCTTGAAAATCTTGATTTTGTTCATATATTAACCATATGTGCTCTTTTCCTTCATATTCTTTTAGTTCTATGTCAATTCCTATAGCTTTTGCTTTTTCCTGTAATAAATGAGCATCTGGATTTAAAATATCATATGTACCTGTATAAATTGTTACATTTTTTAATTTATCTAATGGTCCATTTATTGGGTTAACTAAATAATTATCCATCCCATCTAATCCTGCATATGCGATTCCTGCCATTTTCAAAGTATCTTTGTTTAAGTTTTTATCTAACTTTTCTACATCATCTATTTTTTGATTTGACATAGTGACATCAATCCATGGTGATATTAAAATCAATTTTTCAGGTATTTGAATTTCTTCTTCTCCGAGTTTTTCCTCTAAAGCTAATGCTAATCCTCCACCTGCTGAATCTCCCATGATAATGAGGTTTTCTGGTGATATGTTTTTTATTATTTCTTTATATAGAGGTATTACCATTTCAAATACATCTTTATAGTTGTTTGTTGGTGTTAGTGGATAATCTGGTACAATTATTGATGCTTTTGTTTCTTGTATAATTTTATCTAAAAAGTTCCAATGAGCATCTGTTATTTCAGCCATATATGAGCCACCATGAAAATATATTATGTAATTTTCTGTTTTATCTTCTTTTGGTGAAATTGTAACCACATTTTTGCCAGTATATTTTTCTACTTTTATATCATATCTATCTTCTAATTTTTCTGGCACTTCTGACTGAATTTTTATTAAAAGAAAATAGGCTGTTATTACTAGGAGAACTACTAATATTAGAATACTAAGTAATATAATCGTTCTTTTTTTCATTTTATTTTTCCTCATTTCTATTTTTTCATATTCTAATATATCTTTCTAGCTCTTATTTGTCAAGTAACAAAAGCCAATATTATAATACCTATAGTTTCTATAATAAATAGATTTAATATGTTAGAAGTTAATAAGTTATTTGTTGCTTCTACAACACCCAAGATTTCATTTTTTTGATTGTTATAATGTTTTTGAGATTCAAAAAATGTAATTAATTCTGGTATGCTTGTAGTAATACCTAGCAAAATTCCAATTATTGTCTGTGAAATATTAAATCCATTTGCTAGATTTTCTATTGATTGTCCTAATAAATCTCCTACTACAAATAATAAAACTCCTGAAATTAATAATATTGCAGTATATAACAGTGTTTTTCTTGTATTTCCTCTTTCTGTTTTTTCTTCATTTTCTATTTGTTTTTCTAATTTGTTCTCTTCGCTTTTTAAATATAGTTTATGTGTATTATTGTTTATAACATTAAATAATAAATATAACAATATAAAAATTGGTATTATATATATACTTATTTCTATATTTAGCCATATTAAAATAATTGGTATAACAATAGTTAATAAAACTAATATTATATCAATTCTTATTGCTAAATTTTCAAAAGCTCTTCTATTTTTATTTATTATTATAGATGCCATATATTGAATAAAATTTATTATATTAGAACTTAAAATATTATAAATACTAGTACTTATCATCCCTTTTGTACTAGATATGATAATAGTTAATAATTCTGGTACAGATGTTGCTGCTCCTGCAATATCTCCTACTGTTTTTGCTTTTAAACTTAAGTTTTCTGCTAATTTTCTTAAAGTTGTTACTAATATATATTTGGATATAGCAACAATCAATCCTGAATATACTAAAAATTTAATGAATTCGTAAATCATTTTTTCCTCCGATTTTATTTTTCCCAATTTATTGCTATTTATGAAAAAATAGTATATAATATTGGTACTAGGAGGGGAAATGAAAATGGAAGAAGTAAAAATTGGTAGAGTTTATCGTCATTTTAAAGGTAATTATTATTTTGTGGAAAATATTGCCTATGACTCGGAAACCAAGGAAAAAATGGTAGTTTATAAACCTTTATATTATAGAGAAGATGGTCGTACTATTTGGGTAAG
>CANRML010000002.1 GCA_947631725.1 uncultured Clostridia bacterium | reverse complement strand
GGATTAGAGGAAAATGGTGTAACAAGAATAATTACAGCTGGAAAAAGGCCATATGATATTGCAATAAGAATAAAAACGTCAGGCTTTGATTATGAAAAAATTATACCTTGTGAAAATTTGGACAAAGCAGTTGAAGAATTATACAAAACAAACACAAAAAAATATGTAATAGCAAATTACACATCATTACAACCAATAAGACAAGCAATTTTTAGATGGAGGGGTTAATTTGAATTTATATGTAATTAGACACGGACTTACCAATTGCAATGTAGAGCATATATATAATGGAAGATATGATGAAGATATAAATGAAATAGGAATAGCACAAGCAAAAGAAGCAAGTAAAGAAGTAGAAAAGTTAAAGCTAGATTTAATTATTTGTTCACCATTAAAAAGAACAAAACATACAGCAGAGCTTATAAATGTAAATAAAGTACCTATAATTTATGATGATAGAATTTTAGAAAGAGAAGTAGGAAAATTAACATTAAAATCTAGTAAAACAAAATTTCATGATACTGAATTTTATAACTATTATTCAACTGAATATGTTGAAGGTCTTGAAACACTGCCAGAATTGTTCAAAAGAGTACACTCATTTTTAGATGAAATTAAAGAAAAATATAAAGGAAAAAATATATTATTAGTAACCCATGGAGGTGTTACTAGAGCAATACAATTTTACTTTGAAAAAATGCCAGAAGATGGTATGATTAAAGATATTAGTGGACAAAAAAATTGTGAAATAAAGGAGTACAAAATAAATAATGAAGGAACTTAAAATTTTATATCTATATCCAGATATGCTAGAATTATATGGTGATTATGGAAATATACAAGTTTTAAAATACCGTATGGAAAAAAGAAATATAACCTGCAAAATTGACCAATATTCAATAGGAGATACAGAACCTGACTTTTCAAGTTATGATATTGTTTTTGCAGGTGGTGGCGCTGATAATGAGCAAAGTATTTTAGCTGAGGATTTAGTAAAATATAAAGAAAATATAAAGCAAGCTATTCAAAATGGAGTATTTTTCTTATTAATATGTGGTGCATATCAATTATTTGGAAAATACTATAAAGGAGTAGAAGGAAATATTATTCCTGGATTGGAAATTTTTCCATATTATACAGAAGCAATTCTAGATAGAAGAAAAAGATGTATTGGAAATATTGTGCTAGAAGTAGAATTAGAAAATAACAAACCAACAAAAGTAATAGGATTTGAAAATCATGGAGGACAAACTTTTAATAGTTTATCACATTTTGGAAAAGTCTTATATGGTAATGGAAATTCTTTTGGAAATTCAGAAGAAGGATTTTTCATAGGAAATGTAATTGCAACATATTTACATGGACCATTGCTTTCTAAAAATCCAGAAGTTTCAGACTATATCATTAAATATTGCTTAGAAAGAAAATATGGAGAAAAGGTTGAATTAGAAGTACTAGACGATACTTTTGAATTAAAATGCAGAGAACAAATGCTAAAAAGATTACTAAAATAAAGGAGAATTTATGCTATATCAAAAAACATTTAATACGATTTTAGGAAATATTACAGCAATAGAAGAAGAAAATAAAATAATTGCATTAGAAATAGGAGAGAACAAATATAAAAATGTTGCAATATTAAAAGATACTAAATTATTAAAGGAAACAAAAAGTCAAATAGAAGAATATTTAGAAGGAAAAAGAAAAACTTTTAATTTACCATTAAATCCTAAAGGAACCGATTTTCAGCAAAGAGTATGGAAGGAACTACAGAAAATACCTTATGGAAGTTTAGTAAGCTATAAAGATATAGCAATAAAAATAGGAAATGCAAAAGCGGCAAGGGCTGTCGGAAAGGCAAATCATAATAACCCAATTCCGATTATTATCCCTTGCCATCGTGTTGTTGGGAAAAATCAAGAATTAACAGGCTATGCACTTGGGTTAGAAATGAAGGAATTTTTGATAAATTTAGAAAAAAGGCTTGACAAAAGCTAAAAAATAGTGTAAAGTATATTTGCATTACAAAAAAAGAAAGGTAGTTATTATGGAAGAAAAAAGTGATTTAGAGAATAAAATAAAAATCAGTATGTTATGTGAATTTTATGGAGCTCTATTAACTAAAAAACAATATGAATTTTTAAATGACTACTATAATAATGACTTATCTCTTTCTGAAATTGCAGAAAATAATAATGTTACAAGGCAAGCGGTAAGAGATATAATAAAGAAAGGAGAGAAAAAACTTTTCGAATATGAAGAAAAGCTGACATTTATGAAAAGGACGTTGAAACAAGAAAAGAAGATAAATAAGGTACTATCAGAAATTGCAAAAATTCAAAAAGATTATTCAGATGAAAAAATTGCAAACATCTTAGAAAGCATAAAAAAAGAATTACGCTATTTAGTTTAATATAGATACTAAAAAGGAGTGAACAATATGGCTTTTGAAGGATTATCAAGTCGTTTACAAGAAATTACAAGAAAATTAAGTGGAAAAGCAAGAATTACAGAAGCAGATTTAAAAGAAATATTGAGAGAAGTAAAGCTTGCTTTACTTGAAGCAGATGTTAACTATAAGATAGTAAAAGAATTTATTAATACAATTCAAGAAAAGGCATTGGGCCAAGATGTACTTAAATCATTAACACCAGGACAACAAGTAGTAAAAATTGTAAAAGACGAACTTGTAGAGCTATTAGGTGGAACAGAAAGTAAAGTAAATTTTACTCCAAATCCTCCAACAGTTATTATGTTAGTAGGACTTCAAGGTTCTGGTAAAACAACAACAGCAGGAAAATTAGCAAATTTATTTAGAAAACAAGGTAAAAAGCCATTATTAGTTGCATGTGATGTATATAGACCAGCAGCTATCAAACAATTACAAGTTGTAGGTAATCAACTTAATATACCAGTATTTAGTAATGAACAATCAAAAGATGTTGTACATATTGCAAAACAAGCAATCAATGTAGCAATTTCAAAACTAAATGATGTTATCATATTAGATACAGCAGGACGTTTGCAAATAGATGAAGAACTAATGCAAGAATTAAAAAATGTGAAATTGTCTGTTAAGCCACATGAAATACTTTTAGTAGTAGATTCAATGACAGGTCAAGAGGCTGTCAATGTAGCAGATACATTTCATAAGGAAGTAGGAATTGATGGAATTATTCTAACAAAACTTGATGGTGATACTCGTGGTGGTGCAGCACTTTCAGTTAAAAAAATTACAGGAAGACCAATTAAATTTGCAGCAACAGGAGAAAAATTAAGCGATTTGGAAGTATTCCATCCAGATAGGATGGCAGGAAGAATTTTAGGGATGGGAGATATTCTATCTGTTATTGAAAAGGCAGAAGAAAGTTTTGACTTAGAACAGGCTGAAAAATTAGAAAAGCAAATGCGCAAAAATGAGTTTGACTTAGATGATTATTTAACACAACTAAGGCAAATGAAAAAAATGGGTTCTTTTTCTTCTTTATTAAAAATGATACCTGGCATGAATAAACTAAAAGATGTTAAGGTAGATGATAAAGAATTTGAAAAGATAGAAGCAATTATTTGCTCTATGACAAAACAAGAAAAGAGAAACATTAGAGTTTTAAATGGTAGTCGTAGACAAAGAATTGCAAAAGGAAGTGGAACATCTGTCCAAGAAGTTAATAAATTCATAAAATCTTTTGAAGCAACACAAAAAATGATGAAACAGTTAAAAAATAACAAAGGTGGGATGAAAAAGTTAATTAATGGCATTGATGAAAATACTTTAAAGAATTTTAAATTTTAAGGAGGTGAAGATAATGGTAAAAATTAGATTACAAAGAGAAGGAAAGAAAAAAGCTCCTTTTTATCATATCGTTGTAGCAGATTCAAGAAGCCCAAGAGATGGTAAAATAGTAGAACAAATAGGAACATATGACCCAATGAGCAAACCAGAGACAATTATACTAGATAAAGAAAAAGTAGAAAAATGGATTAAAAATGGTGCTAAACCAACAGACACAGTAAAAGCACTAATTGCTAAAGCAAAATAGGAGGAATAAGATAATGAAAGATATCTTAGAAACTATAATAAAACATTTAGTTGAAAATCAAGATGCAATAGAAATTAATGAAGCTTCTAGTGATAATGATATTACAACATATGAAGTAAAAGTTGCATCTGAAGATATGGGAAGAGTTATAGGAAAACAAGGCAAAACTGCAAAATCAATAAGAACTGTAATGAAATCAATAGTAGCTAAGGATAAAAAAAGGATAAATATTGAGTTCTTAGATTAGGAGTTATCTATGCAAGAATATTTTGAAATTGGTCAAATAGTAAATCATTTTGGTATTAAAGGAATTGTAAAAGTAGTTCCATATACTGATGATATAACTAGATTTGATAATCTAAAAACTGTATATGTTACAATTAAACAAAATAAAAAACAATATATTATTGAAGAAGTTAAATATCACAAAAATATGGTATTGATAAAATTCAAAGGAATAGACAAAGTAGAAGATGCGGAAAGCTTAAGAAATGGAATTTTAGAAGTGGAACGCAAAGATGCAGCAAAACTAGAAAAAGATAGCTATTACATAGCAGATTTAATAGGGATGCAAGTTTATACAGATGATGGAAAAACTTTGGGTGTTCTAGATGATATTTACAATACAGGAAGTAATGATATTTATGTCATAAAGACCGAAGAATATAAACAAATTTTATTACCAGCCATTAAAGATGTTATAAAAGAAATCTCGTTAGAAGAAAACAAAATTATTGTTCATATGATTTCAGGATTGGAATAATAAAAGGAGAAAATAATGCGATTTGATGTTTTAACACTTTTTCCAGAAATGTTTGAAGTATGTAAACAAAGCATTTTAGGAAAAGCACAAGAAAAAGATTTGATAAATGTAAATATGGTAAATATCAGAGATTTTTCAGAAAATAAACATAAAAAAGTAGATGATACTCCATATGGTGGTGGGGCAGGTATGGTAATGATGCCTGATGTAGTATATAGAGCATATGAATCTGTAAAAACAAGAGATTCAAAAGTTATATATATGTCACCACAAGGAAAGCTGTTAAATCAAGCTAAAGTTCAAGAGTTATCAAAAGAAAAACATTTAATTCTTCTATGTGGACATTATGAAGGAATTGATCAACGAGTATTAGACAAAATTGTTGATGAAGAAATTTCAATAGGAGATTATGTTTTAACAGGAGGAGAACTTCCAGCAATGGTATTAATAGATAGTGTAAGTCGCTATGTGGAAGGAGTAATAACAAAAGACTCAATTCAAGAAGAATCTTTTTCAGAAGGACTACTTGAATATCCACAATATACAAGACCAGAAGTTTTTCAAGATGTAAAGGTTCCAGAAATTCTTTTATCAGGACATCATGAAAACATTGAAAAATGGCATAAGGAAAAAGCCTTAGAAACAACATATATTAAAAGACCAGATTTATTAGAAAACTATAATTTATCTAACCAAGAAAAAGAAATTTTAGAAAAAATAAAAAATGAAGTGCCAAATACTAAAGGCACCGCTCAAAATAAAAGAAGGAGGTAAATTCTAAAATGGATATTATTAAATCAATTGAACATGAACAACTTAAGAATAAAATTCCTGAATTAAAAGTAGGTAATACTGTAAAAGTACATGCTAGAATTAAAGAAGGAAACAAAGAAAGAATCCAAGTATTTGAAGGAATAATTATTAAAGTACAAGGTGGAGGAATAAATCAAACATTTACTGTAAGAAAGAATTCTTATGGTGTAGGTGTTGAAAAAACTTTCTTAGTTCACTCACCATTAGTAGAAAAAGTAGAATTAGTAAGAGTAGGAAAAGCAAGACGTGCTAAATTATTCTATTTAAGAGATAGACTTGGAAAATCTGCTAAGACAAAAGAACAAGTAGGTGCTAGAATTGAAGATAGAGAAATTGTTATTAAAGAGGACTTAGTAGAAGAACCAGTTGTAGAAGAAGTAAAAACTACTGAGGAAGTTGTAGAAGAAACACCAGTTGCTGAAGAAGTTCAAAAGGTAGAAGAAGCAAAAACTGAAGAAGCTCCAAAAACAGAAGCAAAAGCAGAAGAAGTAAAAGTTGAAGAAGCTCCAGAGGAAGCTCCAGCAGTTGAAACTGAAAAACCTGTAGAACAAGAAGTTGTTGATACAGTTAAAGAAGAAAAAGTTGAAGATGTAAAAGATGCAGAAGATGCAAAATAAAACATATAAAGCAAGAAGAAACTAAAATAAGTTTGTCTTCTTGTTTTTTTATATAAAAATCTAAAAGCACGATTTTTTCAATGTCGAAATATAATATAATTAAGAAGAACTTACTAAAGGAAGTGTCAATTTATGACGTTGAATCAATTAAAATTAGAAAATGAAGGAAAGATTTTAAATATCGGATGTTCAGAAAATATAAAGCGCAGATTATTAGATTTAGGACTAGTAAAAAATACAAATATAATTCCAGTATTGATTAGTCCATCAGGTGACCCTAAGGCCTTTGAAGTTAGAGGAACACTTATTGCCATTAGAGAGGAAGATACTAAAAAGATAGAGATAAAAATATAATCACAAATAAAACCTTTTATCATATTATGTAATAACATATGAAGGAGGTTTATATGGATGGGATTTATACTATTGCATTAGCTCGGTAATCCTAATGTGGGAAAATCGACTATTTTTAATAGTCTAACAGGTATGCATCAACATACAGGGAATTGGCCTGGAAAAACAGTTGCAAATGCTACAGGAAAGGCAACTATTAATAGTAAAGACTTTTTATTTGTAGATATTCCAGGTACATATTCTTTAATGTCAAATTCTGAAGAAGAAGAAATTGCAAGAGATTATATATGTTTTGGAAATCCAGATGCAACAGTTGTTGTGGTTGATAGTACTTGCCTAGAAAGAAACTTAAATCTATTATTTCAAATAATGGAAATGACTGAAAATGTAATTTTATGTGTTAATTTATTAGATGAGGCAAAAAAGAAAAAAATAAAGATTGATATAAAAAAATTGTCAGAAGATTTAGGAATACCAGTAGTAGGAACTACTGCAAAAAAGAAAAGAACATTAGAAAATTTAAAACAAACTATATACAAAGTTTGTATAGGAGAAATTACTCCAAAACCTAATAAAGTAATATATGAAAAAATAATTGAAGATGGGATAGAAGATGTAAAAACAGCTTTGGACGAAGTAGTAAAATTAGAAGGTAAAGAGCATTACAAAAATGATTTTCTAAGATGGGTTGCTATTAAATTAATAGATGGAGAAAACAAAATTTTAAATTCAATAAAGAAAAATACGAAATTACAGATCGATTACCCTAAAATTACTAGAAAAGTAGAAGAAGTAAGGAAAAAACTACAAGATCAAGGAATTACTGAGAAAAATTTCAAAGATAAGATTGTTAGTAATATTTTATATAAGTCAGAAGAAATTTGTAAAAAAGTATGTATATTTGAAAATGAAAATTACACATATCGTGATAGAAAGATAGATAAAATATTAACATCAAAAGTATTTGGAATACCTATAATGATAATATTTTTAGCTGTGATTTTTTGGCTAACTATTGTAGGAAGTAATTATCCGTCTAATTTATTATTTTCTTTTTTTGGATGGATACAAGATAAATTGATTGAATTAGCAATATTTATAAAATTACCAGAGTGGATTTCTAATATGCTAATTTTTGGAGTATATCAAACACTGACTTGGGTAATTAGTGTTATGCTTCCACCAATGGCTATATTTTTTCCATTATTTACTTTTTTAGAAGATTTAGGATATTTACCAAGAATTGCATTTAATACAGATAAATTTTTCAAAAAAGCTTGTTGCACAGGTAAACAAATGATAACAATGTGTATGGGATTTGGTTGTAATGCTTGCGGAGTTACAGGATGTAGGATTATTGATTCTCCTAGAGAAAGACTTATTGCAATACTTACTAATAACTTTATCCCATGTAATGGAAGATTTCCATTTTTAATTTCTGTTGCAACAATTTTTATAGCAGGAGCATATGGAGGAGGCTCATCTATTTTAGCGACTCTAAGTGTTATAACTATAATATTAATTGGAATTTTCTTAACACTAATTATATCCAAAATATTATCCAAAACAATTTTGAAAGGTATGCCATCGTCATTTGTTTTAGAATTGCCACCATATAGAAAACCACAGATAGGCAAGATTTTAGTACGATCAATATTTGATAGAACATTATTTATCTTGATGAGAGCTATTAAAATAGCAGCACCTGCGGGACTGATTATATGGCTATTAGCAAATATTGGAATAAATGGTGAAACTTTATTAAATATAATAGCAAACTTTTTTGATCCATTTGCCAAAATAATGGGATTAGATGGATATATTTTAACTGCTTTTGTTTTAGGAATACCTGCAAATGAAATTGTATTACCAATAATTTTGATGTGCTATTTAAAATCAAATATGTTAATAGATATGGAAGATACTTTTGCAATAGGAGAAATTTTGAGACAAAATGGATGGACAATTATAACTGCTATAAATGTAATGATATTTACAGTTTTACATTTTCCATGTAGTACAACATTATTAACAATCAAAAAAGAAACAGGAAGTCTTAAATGGACAATATGGTCTTTTATAATCCCAACAGCTTGTGGAATAGTTATTTGTATATTAACAAACTTTATATATCACATCTGTATAGTATAGAAAAATTGAAAATTAACATAAAATATGGTATAATATATATGTAATATGTTTTAGAAACTGAACAACATGGGAGGTTTCTAAGACCTCCTCAAAAATTTTAACTTATCTAGTCAAGAAGTCTCCTACCTCTAAGGTAGTAAGATGAATTGCAATTTCTATGTTGACATATTGTAAAAAATGTATTATTATGTTTTTACTCTAGTAAATAGGTAGATTTTCTTTATGAAAATAAATAGTAATGCACATTCAGTATTTTTGTTACATTATCATCTTGGGCAAATAGTAGACTTTTGAAAAAAGAATTCCCACAAAAAGGAACACCTATAGAGAAAATAAAAATATATAGAAAGTCAAGGTGAAAGCGATTGAATAAAGCATATAAATTTAGAATATATCCGAATAAAGAGCAAAGAAAAATGTTAGCTAAAACTTTTGGATGTGTTAGATTTATATATAATCGTATGTTATCAGATAAAATAAAATATTATGAAGAAACTAAGAAAAAGCTAAAAAATACGCCAGCACAGTACAAGAAAGAATATGAATGGTTAAAAGAAGTAGATAGTTTAGCACTTGCTAATGCACAATTAAATTTACAAACAGCATATAGCAATTTTTTTAGAGATCCAAAAATAGGTTTTCCAAAATACAAAACAAAGAGAAGTAATCATCAAAGTTATACAACCAATTGTGTAAACGGAAATATTGTGCTAGGTAATGGAAATATAAGACTACCTAAAGTAGGTAATATAAAAATAAAACAACATAGAAGGATTCCAACAAATTATAAATTAAAATCTGTAACAATAAGTCAAAGCCCAAGTAGAAAATATTATGCAAGTATTTTGTTTGAGTACGAAAAACAAGAACCAAAACAAAAAGCACATACATTTTTGGGGTTAGATTATTCTATGCATGAATTATATAAAGATAGCAATGGAAATGAGCCGAAATATCCAAGATATTATAGAAAAGCTGAAAAGAAATTAGAGAGAGAACAACGCAAATTATCTAAAATGGAAAAAGGCTCAAACAACCGAAATAAGCAACGTATTAAAGTTGCAAAATTACATGAGAAAGTTGCAAATCAAAGAAAAGATTTCTTACATAAACAATCAAGGCAGATAGCAAATGCCTATGATTGTATTTGTGTTGAAAATCTAAATATGAAAGCAATGTCACAAACACTTAACTTTGGCAAGTCAGTAGCAGATAATGGCTGGGGAATGTTTATAACTTTCTTACAATATAAGCTTGAAGAAAAAGGAAAGCAACTAATAAAAGTAGACAAGTTTTTTGCAAGTTCTCAAATATGCAACGTTTGCGGTTACAAAAATCCAAAAACAAAGAATCTAAGTATTAGAGAATGGAATTGTCCTAAATGTGGAATACACCATGATAGGGATATAAATGCTGCAATAAATATAAGAAAAGAAGGAATGAAACTAGCAATAGTATAATAAATAAATAGAACCGTGGGACACACGGAAATAGCTCGTTTATGCTCAGCATATTAGTGCTGTCGAGCGAGAAGCCCCCACTTCTTAAGTGGTGGGAGTATGTCACGGAGGTAGCGCATATGGCTTCTTACATCTACAACGAAAATGCACTAGAATTTGACGGAAAGGTTTGGCATTAGCTCGAATATGTCAATATAATGTAAAATTCAATATAGATTTGATAAAAAAATACAAAGTTAAATTGATAAAAAAGTACAATATCGAAATTCAACTTTTAAAGCTAATTCTATGTTTTAGTAAAATAATTAACATTAGTCAATGCTAAAATGAATTGATATTTTGAAATAAAGCCGACATACTTAGTAATGATGAGCACCACTGAAGACTTCAGACAAATAAAGTATGAGGAAATTGTAAGTATGTATTAGTAGCCAGAAGCAGGCAAGAGTTTTAGCTCTTGCTTGTTTTATATATTTGACAAATAAATATATAGAAGGTTATAATAAAAATGAATAGAAGGTGAATTTATGTTACAAAAAGGAAATTTTACAGAGATTGACGAAGAATTTATTTGTGATAATTGTGGTAAAAAAGTTGAAAAATTAGGATATTCTTGCAGAAATCATTGCCCATATTGTTTGCACTCTAAACATGTAGATAAAAATCCTGGTGATAGAGAAGAAGAGTGTCATGGAGATTTAGAACCAATAGGGCTAGAAATAAACAATAAAAAAGGATATGTCATTGTTTTTAGATGTAAAAAATGTGGAGCAATTCGTAAAAATAAAGCTGCAAAAGATGATGACATGGATATTATAATTCAATTATCAAAAGGAATATAAAATATGAGAGGGAAAACCTCTCATATTTTTCGATTTAAGTTTCCATTGGTATAAGCAGAACCTTCAAAACGTTTATGCTTTTTCACAATATCAATGACATTATTTATTTCATCAATTCCTTCATCTAATATGTCGACACGGACAGAATCAACTGAAAAATCATCATAAAGTATAGATAAAGTTTTGCTATTAAATATTGTTGTTACAGTTTGTATATTATCAGGTAAAACTCTAAATTTCATTTGTAACCTATCTTTTAAGTAATAAGTATGATTTGAAGTACATCTACTTTTACACTCAGGATAACATAAATTTGTATTTCCAAGCAAACAATATCTAATATTCATTAGTGGTAATTTTCCATATACAATCAATTCTTTTGGCAATATAGAGCAACTAGATAATTTTAAAAGAGTTTCTTTATCTAATTCAGGAGAATTTATAAATTTATTTATTCCTAAAGCTTTTAATTTAGCAATAGTTAGAGTATTATATACATTAAGAGTATAATTACCGATAAGCTCAAACTTACTTAAATCAATGCTTGTTGATTCTAATAATTCTAAATTTCCTATATTAGATATTACAAAACCTTTAATTGCAAATTTTTCTAATGTTTGATGTATTTTTGAAACAAGTAAATTCCTATAATTTACTTTTACAACTGTTGGAATATATATATACACATTAAAACTTTTAATCAATTCTTGGATAATATTTTCATAAGCACTCATTGTGAAATATTTTAAAGGTACATATACAGAGTTAATGGATTTATCCAAATCTTTGTAATTATATGAAGTATCTAGTGTGTGTAATAACACTGAAATTTTAGGCTCATTAACCTTTTTTAAATTTTTAAATGTATCTGTATATGGTATTTGCAATTGGTTTGATTTTCTTGTAATATTTCCACAAGCAAATTCTTCTACTTTTTTAAGAGCAGAACGTCTTAATTCATTTAAAGAATTTTTAGGTAAAAATAGATTATCATCTAAATCTATTTGAATATGTTTAAACTGATATGGAGTATTATTAGTTTTTGTAAGTTGTAAAATAACATTTTCAGCAACTAAAGGTTGATTTTTAGCCTCAAACGGAATAACGTCTTTAAGCTCACATTTTATATTCATTTTACTATATTCTTTTGGCAATTGAAATGATGAAGTTATTTTAATAGAAATAGGCTTTCCTTTTTTAATAGAAATTTTAGCATCTAAGAAAACCTTTCTGTTTTCTTTTGAAAAACTTTCTTTTGCGATTGAAGATAAAGCTTTAGAAGAAAGTTTATATATTTTATCTCCAGATTGAATATTTCCTTTCATCCTTCCTATTGTTACAACATCTCCAACCTTAGTTTCTTTTATATTTTGATTTTTTTGTAAAATTTCAGAAATAGTATATGTACCAGTTTCTCTTTGCAAAGAAATAGTATCACCAATATTTATTTTATCCTGCAATTTAAGTGTAATATGACCTTTAGTATTATTGTATTTTTGAACAATACCTAAATAAACACCCATATTATTTGGCTTTTCTTTAAATACTAAATCTTTATTAGGAATATTATCTAAATGTCCTTTAGAAAAATTTCCTCTATTAAATACTTGTAATAACATTTTTTCATCTTCTGGATCTATTTTGTAGTCTTGTTTATTTCCAGAACTTATACAATCTAATGCTAAATCAATATATTTACGATATATTTTTGTTACTATTGCAACATATTCGCTATTTTTCATCCTACCTTCAATTTTAAAACTTTTTACACCTGCTTCAATTAAATCAGGCAAAAATTGTAATCCGCATAAATCACGAGTACTTAATAAATATCCAGAATCTATTTTTTTATCATCCTCTAATAACTCAAATGGAAGCCTACAACTTTGAGCACATTTTCCACGATTTCCAGAACGTCCACCAACTAAACTAGAAAATAGACATTGACCAGAATATGAAATACATAATGCACCATGAATAAAAGTTTCAATTTCAATTGAGGAATGTTTACAAATATATTGGATATCACGCAATGAAAGTTCTCTTGATAATACTACACGCTTAAAGCCTAATTCTTGTAATTTAAGAACACCTTCTAAATTATGTATTGACATTTGTGTACTAGAATGAATAGGTAAGTCTGGAAAAGATTTAATAAGTAAATTAGCAAGACCTAAATCTTGAACAATAACTGCATCAATTCCATATTCATATGCGTGTTTTACTAAATTAAATGCTTCTTCTAATTCATCATCTTTTAAAAGTGTATTTAAAGTTAAATTGGTTTGAACACCACGTAATTTTGCATATAAAATAGCATCTTGCAAAGTATCTGAATTAAAATTACCAGCAAAAGCTCTAGCGTTAAATGAAGTGCTACCAAAATATACTGCGTCTGCACCATTTTGCACAGCAGCTTTCAGTGACTCAAAATTGCCGACAGGGGCTAATAATTCTACCATTTTTTAAACACACCTTCCATTTTGAATTTTTTAAAATTATATAAAACAAAATTTAATTTTTTTATATTATATCACAGATATTACAATATTACAAATATATTACATTTTAGTAAAAAAAGTAATTTTTGTTGACGGAAAAAATTGTCAATGATATAATATAGTCGAAAAATTACAACAGATGTAAAATTTTGGGAGGAAAACGTATGAAAAGGATAAAATGTATATGTTTAATTTTATTACTAACAATAATTTCATATACCATATTGCAATTATTTGGAAATCAATATACATATGGTGTGTCACAACAAATAAGTACAGACATCAATGGAATTAATGCGTCAGCTTATCCAGGAATTAAAGAACGTATACAATCATTAAAAGCAAAATATCCAAATTGGAATTTTAAGATATTATATACAAATTTAGATTGGAATACAGTTATTTCAAAGGAATATGAAGGACATGGTGGTTCTCCTAAAAACTTAGTACCTAATACTAGAAATTCAAATTGGATTTGTTCAATTTGCGGAAATCGTGCATATGATAATGGTACATGGAGATGTGCTTCACAATCAGCAATAAGCTATGTTATGGATCCTAGAAATTCATTAAATGAAATAGATATATTTCAATTTGAAGAATTAACAGGAACAAATGCTCAACTTAGTATTGTTCAATCAATGACACAAGGAACATTTTTACAAGGACATGAACAAGGAATTGTTAATACTGCTAATAGTTATCAAATAAATGCTTACTATATTGTGGCAAGATTAATACAAGAGCAAGGTAGAGGAGGTTCTACACTTGTATCTGGACAATCAGGATATTATAATGCATTTAATATTGGTGCATCTGGTTCTACAAGTAGTCAAGTTATACAAAATGGAATTGCTTATGCTAAAAAACAAGGATGGAATACATTAGAAAAATCAATTGATGGTGGAATACAATTTGTTGCTAAGGAATATATAAGACAGGGACAAAACACACTATATTTACAAAAATTTAATGTAACTGCAACAAATACATATTGGCATCAATATCAACAAAATTTAACTGCAGCTGGTTCTGAAGGCTCAACTTTAAGAAGTACATATCAATCAGTTAATGCACTTTCTTCTTCACATACATTTATTATTCCAGTTTATACAAATATGCCACAGACAGCAGCTCTTAATCCAGAATTAGTTAATAGCAATTTACCTACATCTGATTTAGTAAAAATAAATGTAACTAGCAGTTTGAAACTAAGAAAATCTCCACAAGATGCTACATTAGTTGCTTGGCTTTGGAAAGACGAGGTTGTAGCAAGACTAGAAAAAGCAACAACAAAAATAAATGGAACTTATTGGGATAAAGTACAAAAATCTAACGGACAAATAGGATATACAGCAAGAGAAACTTTTGATTATGAAAGTCCATATAAACTATATCTAATACCATTAAATGGAGAAACAACTACTGGAAATAGCAGTCAGGTACAACCTAATACAAATGCTAATTCTACAAAAGGTGATGCAAATGGAGATGGAAAGTTAACCGCAGGAGATTATGTTTTAGTTAAAAATTATATTATGGGTATTACTCAATTTGATACTAATGCAATTAGTCGCGCAGACACAAATGGTGATGGAAAAATAACAGCAAGTGATTATGTTTTAATAAAAAATCAATTGATGCAATAATTACTTAGAAGAGGTGGAATATGAAAAAAAATTTATTAAAATCTATATTTATAATTATAACTTTTTGGATTGCAATGTTCTTTCTACAGGTAAATGTTAAGGCAGCTAGTATATCAATTAGTGCTTCTAAAAACACAGTCAATCCAAAAGAAAGCGTAACTATTACAGTATCTTCAGACTGTACAGGAAGAGTTAATCTTAGTACAACAGGAGGAACTTTATCTAGCAACAGTGTTTGGATTGAAGGAAATAGCCAATCTGTAACTTTAACAGCACAAAATTCAGGAACAATTACAGTAACAGCACAACCTGTAACTTTGTCAGATAGTGAAGGAAAGGATGTTAATGTTGGAGCTAAATCATGCAATATTACTGTTGCGAGTGCTAGCAATAGTAATTCTAATGGTTCAGGTAGTACAACACAAACTCAAACACCTCAAAAATCAAATAATGCAAAACTTTCTAATTTAGGATTCACACCAAATGATTTTAAAGGATTTACACCAAGTAAGACTTCATATTCTGCTACTGTTCCAAATTCTGTTTCTAGTGTAAATATATATGCTAATAAAGGTAAAGGACAAAACGGGCAAATACTAAATGGACAAACAATAACAGGTACAGGAAAAAAAGATTTACAAGAAGGAGTAAATCAATTTAGTATAGTTGTTACAGCAGAAGATGGAACAACAAAAAATACATATAATCTATCAATTACAAGAGAAGCTGCAAAAGAAGAGGAAGATAAAACAGAAGAAAATGAGGATACAACAAATACAGAAGAAGAAACAGAAGCTGAGGAAGAAATAAAAGTAGGATTAGAAAAATTAACAATTGATGGTATTACATTATCGCCTTCATTTAAAAAAGATGTATATGAATATACTGCAAAATTGATTGGAGATAAAACAAAATTAGACATATCAACAACAGCAATAGATGAAGGACAAATCATTGAAGTAATAGGAAATGAAGACTTAAAAGAAGGAGAAAATGTTATCACTATAACTGTTCAAAGTGATGACGAAAAGGAAACAGTTACATACCAAATTACAGTAAATAAAAGCTTAGTAGATGAAGAAGCAATTGCAAGAGAAAAAGCAGAGGCTGAAAGACAAGAAAAAGAGAAACAACAAAGAATTATAATTATAGCTGTAATTGTTGTAGCAATAGTAATTGTTGGAATAATTTTACTTGTTAGATATATAAAATATAGAAAATCTGATGAAGAATATTTTGACGAAGATGAAGAAGACGAATCATATTATGAAGAAATGCAAAAGCCAAAAAGCTTGAACAGCATAAGAAAAACAGCAGATGATATAATAAATAATTTAGGTAAAGAAGAAGAACCTGAGCCAGAAGAAACTGAAAAAGAAGAATACAAAGAAGAGAATTATGATTATCAAGATTTTGAAGAAATAGAAAGAAAGGCACGCAAAAAGAAAAGTAAAGGAAAACGTTTCAAAGAAGATTAAAATATAAAAATAAAACTAAATAAAATCAAAGTGAGTCCAAATATTAAATAAAGTTGTTTAACATTTGGGCTTATTTTTATGAATATTAGTCAAGTTATTATTGCAGACAAAAATAATTTGACTAATATTTCTTAAAAAAATAATATGTTAGATTTTTACACTAAAAAATATGAGTAAAAACCTTGTCAAATTAGTAAATATATTGTATAATGTTATTTGAACGTTGTAAAAAGAAGGGGAAAACATTGAATTTATTAAAGAAACATAGAAATGTAATATTGAGGCTGATGGATGTTATAATAGTAGTCATGGCATACTATACAGCATATATTTTAATTAATGATCAAGTTTTTATTAATATAGAAGAAAACAGAATAATGATAAATACCATATTACTAGCAATTATGACGTATTCATGTGTTCTACATATATTTAAAACATATGATAATATTACAAGATATGAAACAGGATATGATTACTTAATATATGTTTTAGCTTGTTTAATATCATATACAATATTAACAACACTAAAATTAACATTTAAATTAAATACAATAGCAAATACTAGAACAAATATGGTGGCAGCGCTTATGATAATGACAGCTATTGTTAGTTATAGAGTAATCATAAGGCTTATATTAACAGAAGGATACAAAGTACAAAAAGATGGTGGCAAATTAAAGAAAAATGTATTAATAATTGGGGCAGGAGAGGCAGCAACAATAATATTAAAAACACTAAAATCAACAATGAAAGATACATATAATGTTGTAGGATTAGTTGATGACAATATAAATAAATTAAATTATGCTGTATCAGGAATTAAGATTTTAGGAACAAGAAATGATATTATTAGAATCTGTCAAGAAAAAAATATAGAATTAATTTTATTTACTATTTCAAATATTTCAAATGAAGAAAGAAAAAACATATTAAATATTTGTCAACAAACTGGATGCAAAGTAAGAATATTGCCAGGAGCAAAAGAACTAATTCAAAATAAAAGCTTGATGGATAGCTTTAGAAATGTAGAAATAGAAGATTTACTAGGAAGAGATGCTATTGAATTAGACAATAAAAACATAGTAAAATTAATAAAAAACAAAGTAGTATTAGTAACTGGTGGAGGTGGCTCAATCGGTTCAGAACTTTGCAGACAAATTATAAAATACAATCCTAAAAAATTAGTAATAGTTGATATTTATGAAAATAACTTATATGATATAGAGCAAGAGCTAAAATACAATTATCCAAATCAAAATATATATGCAATTGTTGCAAGTGTAAGAGATAAAAAAAGATTAAATGAAATTTTTGAAGAATTTAAGCCATATTTAGTATTCCATGCTGCAGCACATAAACATGTACCACTAATGGAAACTAGTCCATTAGAAGCAATAAAAAATAATGTGTTTGGTACATATAATGTTGTAAACTGCTCAGATGAATATGAAGTAAAAAAATGCATATTGATTTCAACTGATAAAGCAGTTAACCCAACAAACATAATGGGCGCAACAAAACGTTTATGTGAAATGATAGTGCAAGCAAAAGCAAAAGAAAGTAAAACAGAATATGCTGCTGTACGTTTTGGAAATGTATTAGGAAGCAATGGATCAGTTATACCATTATTTAAAAAGCAAATTGCAAGTGGTGGACCAGTAACTGTAACACATAAAGATATAACAAGATTTTTTATGACAATACCAGAAGCAGTATCACTTGTATTGCAAGCAATGACATATGCAAAAGGTGGAGAAATTTTTGTACTAGATATGGGAGAGCCTGTAAAAATTTATGATATGGCAGTTAAATTAATAAGATTATCTGGATATGAACCAAATGTAGATATGCAAATAAAAGTAACAGGATTAAGACCAGGGGAAAAACTATATGAAGAGCTACTTATGGCAGAAGAAGGACTAGAACAAACTAAACATGATAAAATCTATATAGCACCACCAGCAGATATTACAATGAAAAACATAGATGAAAAACTAAAAAAATTAAATAAAATGATAGAAAGTTGCAACAATGAACAAAGAGAAGAAATAAAAAAGACAATGAAAGATGTTGTACCAACATATAAAGAAAGTAAGTAAGCATAAAATGAAAAAATTTTGACAAAAATCACTTATGACTTTTTTAATATAAATAAAAAATAAATTTTTTTTAAAAAACTATTGCATAAAAAAAATATACATGTTATAATACAAGTAGTTTAACAAAAGGAGGAGTTTTAAAATGAAAAAACTAATTTCAATTGCAATTTTATTTGTAATGGTAATGACTGTAGCAACAACTATGGTAAGTGCTGTAACAAGTGCAACTTTAGTAGATGAGCTTTATGCTATTGCATCAAAATATGGAATAAGCAAAGCTAGAATCGAAAGAAATGTAAAAGCATTTTCACTAGATGATACACAAGCTGAACAAATATTAGCAGAAGCTAAAAAAGCAGATGCTATTATGACAGAAGCTGGTGTTACAGATCCTACTAAATTAACTCAAGAAGACAGAAATAAATTAGCAGAAATCGCAGATACAGTTACAAGCCTTATTCCAGGATCAGGATGGACAGTTAAAAATGGAAACATTGTAATTACTAAAAATGGAGAAGTAGTTGATGAAGTTCCATTAAATTCAGATGCACCTTATACAGGAAGTAATGTAAGCACAGTTTTAGTTGTTTCTTCAGTAGCAATTTTAGCCCTAGCTACAGTTTTTGTAGTAAGAAGAAAAATAGCTAATGCATAAAAAAATTATTGAAAAAACAGTAAAAGCAACTATTATTAACATAATAGTTGCTTTGTGCTTTACAATAGCTGTTGTAGGAATCATTTATCTATTTTATGGGGCTAAAATAGAACAAACGATATCAATAGTGAGTAAAATAGCAATTGATAAAGAAAATGCAAAAGCAGAAACTCTACCAACAATTATAACAGAAGAAAATGGGATGGAAAATTATCCAAAATATGGAGAACAATATGCAACAATTGAAATTCCTAAAATCGATGTTAATTTGCCAGTATATTTTGGAGAAAGATTAGACATTTTAAAAAAAGGTGTTGGACACTTAAGCAATAGTTATTTTCCAGGAGAAGGTGGATCTGTCATATATATGGGACATAATACAAAGAATATGTTTCGTAGATTTTCAGAACTAAGAAAAGATGATATGATAACAGTAAAAACTTCTTATGGAGAATATAATTATAAAATTTATGATATGCAAATTATAAATGAAACAGAAATGGAAAAAATGCCAATTCAAAAACAAAAAGAAATATTAATGGTATTTACTTGTTATCCATTTATTAATATAGGTTATACAAAGCAAAGATATGTAGTGTATTCAGAGCTACAAAAATAGGGGAGGAAAAGGTAAAATGTTAAAGCAAACAATGAGATACATATTATCAATTTTATTAACTATATCTATTGTTATAATAATATTAGTTTTACTAATTTCTTCTACTATACTTAATGAAAAATATGTTTTAAACAAATTAGATGAAACAAACTATTATGCTAGTATATATGAAGATGTAAAATCTAATTTAGAAAATTATATATATCAATCAGGACTGGATGAAACAGCATTAGAAAATATAGTAACAGAACAAAAAATAGAAGAAGATACAAAAACTATTATTAGTCATATATATAATGGATTAGAAGAAGAAGTTGATAAACAATCTATTAAGGATAATTTAAATGCAAATATTAATAAAATTTTTGCAGATACAGATTTAAACATAACACAAAAAGAAGCACTAAATACATTAGTTGATACAATGGCAAATGAATATACAAATACTATATTACACTTTGGATATGAAGAAAATATAAATTCTATATATAAAAAGGCCACAAAGGTTGTTGATTTAGCAAAAAAAGTATCATTAGTGACTTTGGCTTGTAGCATAATTTTATTAATTCTAATTTCTAAAAGGAGAATTTATAGGATATTCACATTTACAGCAATATCATTTATTTCTTCAGGACTACTTTTAGTAATAATTAATAAATTAATAACTACAAGAATAAAAGTAGAATCTATTGTAATTTTAAATGATGCTATTTCAGGTGTACTACGAAATGTATTATCAGAGGTAATGAAAAATATACTATTTTATGGCTGTGGATTAGTAATACTTGGAGTTTTTACAGCTATTATTGCTAATTTGATTCATAACATAAAAAAATATAAACACTTAAAAAAGTCAAGTGATATTGATTAAAATAGAAGAATTAAAAGGTCAGAAAAAAATCTGACTTTTTTTAAAAATATATTGAAAAAAATACAATGTACATGTTATAATATTAAAGTATGAAAATAAACTTAGGAGGAAGTAAATGGAAGAATTAGATTTAAAAGAATTATTTGACATCTTTTGGAATAAAAGATTACAGGTTATTTTAATTGTATTAATTTTTATGGTAATTGGTATTATTTATACAATAGGTTTTGTAACACCTATTTATAGCTCATCTGCTTCATTAATTTTAGCGTCTTCAGGAACTGCAACAACAGGAGAAAATTCTAATGCTATTACAACAACCGATTTGACTATAAACTCAAAATTGGTATCAACATATAGTGAATTGGTAAAAAGAAAAAGTATATTGACAGAAGTAATTAATAACTTGGGAATTGATGTTAATGTTAATTCATTAAGAAACAATGTATCTGTAAATACGGTAAAAGAGTCTGATTTAATCGAAATTACAGTTAAAGATGAAAATCCAACATATGCTGCAAAAATAGCAAATGAAATTACAAAAGTATTTTCAGAAAAAGTAAAAGCAATTTATAATATTGAAAACGTTCAAGTAATAGATGAAGCAGAAATACAAACATCTCCTTCAAATATTAATCATGTAAGAGATGTAGCTATATTTTTATTCATCGGCTTAGTTGTGGCAATTGCATATATTTTAATATTAAACATGCTAGATACTACTGTAAAAGCAGCAGAAGATATTGAAAAGCTATTTGATACAATACCAGTATTAGTCTCAATACCTGTTTATGGAGCATTGCAAGAAACAAAAGGAAAATCAAAGTCAAAAGGAGGTAGAAGATAATGAAAAAAGAATTAATAACACAAGAAGATCCTAAATCAACTATTTCCGAAATATTTAGAACTTTAAGAACAAATATACAATTTATGAATAATAGAAATAAATTACAAACACTTTTAGTTACTTCAACATTGCCAAGTGAAGGAAAAAGCTGGATATCTTCTAACCTAGCTGTTACTTTTGCACAAGCTGGAAAAAAAGTTATTTTAGTTGATGCAGATATGAGAAAAGGTAGACAGTATAAAATATTTGGAACTACACCAAGACCAGGACTTTCTAATTATTTAGCAGATTATAGTGAAGAGGATGGAAAACTAGATTTATCAAACTACTTAAGACCAACAGAAATAGAAGGATTATACCTTATGCCAGCTGGAAATGTTCCACCAAATCCATCTGAATTATTAATTTCAGAAGCAATGATAAATTTAATTGAACAATTAAAACAACTGTCAGACATTGTAATATTAGATGGACCACCAACACAATTAGTTACAGACTCTTTAATTTTAACTAGAATGGTAGATTCAACAGTAATCGTAACAGCAAGCAATCAAACAAAAAAAGAAGATTTACGAAGAATTGTTGATAATATTCAAAAAGTTGGAGGAAAAATAGCAGGTGTAGTTTTAAATAAAGTAGCAATATCTGCAAAGAAATATGAACAGTCATATTATTATGGCTCTACAAGTTCCTTCAATGAAAAACCTAAAAGAAATCCACAAACACCACGAAAATCATCTATAACTAAGAATAAAAGTATACCAACTGCAGAAATAATGGATATTCCAGTTGGTATACAAGATAACAATCAACAAGAAAAATCTACTAATATATTTACAAATTTAGAAGAAAATAATAATGAAATTCCTGTTGAAGTCGACAATATAAATGATGTTTTAAATCAAAACAGTAATCAAGAACAAGAAAAAGAGGCTAATGCATTAAATGAAGGAACACCTAATGTTTCAACTAACTTAGAAAATAATAAAGAAGTTCCTGATGGCATGAACAAGACAAATGACATTTTGAGACAAATAAATGAATATATAGACCAAGAAAAGAAGAATTTAAATAGTTAAAAGGAGAATTAACTATGATAGATATACATTCACACATATTACCAAATATTGATGACGGAGCGAAAAGTGTTGAAGAAACATTTCACTTGATAAAAGAAGCAAAAAAAGCAGGGTTCAAAGGTATTATTTCAACTTCTCACTATATGGAAGGATATTATGAAACAGATAATGCAGAGCGTGAGGTTTGGGTTAATGCTATATATGAAAAATTACAAGAACAAAATTTAGATATTAGATTATATTTGGGAAACGAAATTTATTTTTCAGAGAACATAATAAATCTGTTGAAAGAGGGAAAAGCATCTACAATAAATGAAACAAACTATGTTCTTTTCGAAATGCCATTAAATGCAGAACCTTTAAATTTATATGATGTGATTTATGAAATGCTACAATATGAAATAATACCAATATTAGCACATCCAGAAAGATATTCTTTTGTACAAAGGGAACCAGAGCTAATATATGACTTAATTCAAAAGGGTGTATATATGCAAGCAAATTATGGTAGTATTATTGGACAATATGGTAGAAAGGCACAATTTATTGTTAAAAAATTCTTAGAAAATAATATGATACATTTTTTAGGAAGTGATGTACATAGGCAAAATACTGTATATCCTAAAATACCTATAATATTGCAAGAACTAGAAAAAATAATTGGAAAAGAAAAACTAAAAGAATTAACTACAATAAATCCTAAATTAGTATTGCAAAATGAACAGATAGACATAGAAGATCCAAGTTTATTCAAATTATCATTAAAAGAAAAATTACTTCTTGGATTAAAATAAAAGAGGGGGAAAAATGAAAACATATTTAATTACTGGAGCTGCAGGCTTCATAGGTTCAAACCTTGCAAAGAGAATTTTAAAAGATGAAAAAGAATCAAAGGTTATTGGCTTAGATAATATGAACGATTATTACGATGTCAACATAAAAGAATATCGATTAAAAGAATTAAAAAAATTCAATAATTTTATATTTGTAAAAGGAAATCTAGCTGACAAAGAACTTATAGAAAATATTTTTAAAGAATATAAACCTGAGATTGTTGTTAATTTAGCTGCTCAAGCAGGGGTTAGGTATAGCATAATAAATCCGGATGTATATATAGAATCTAATATAATAGGATTTTATAATATTTTAGAGTGCTGTAGACATTATCCAGTAGAGCATTTAGTATATGCTTCAAGCTCATCTGTCTACGGAGGAAATACAAAAGTGCCATTTTCAACTGATGATAAAGTGGACAATCCTGTATCACTTTATGCAGCAACAAAGAAATCAAACGAATTGCTAGCACATAGTTATTCAAAACTATATAACATACCATCAACTGGATTAAGATTCTTTACAGTTTATGGACCAGCGGGTAGACCTGATATGGCATATTTTGGTTTTACAAATAAATTAATAAATGGCGAAACGATAAAAATATTTAATTACGGAAATTGTAAAAGAGATTTTACATATATAGATGACATTGTTGAAGGAATAGTGAGAGTAATGAAAAAAGCTCCAAAAAAAGAAGATGGAAAAGACGGATTACCAATTCCACCATACAAGATTTATAATATTGGAAATTCAAACCCAGAGAATTTATTAGATTTCGTTCAGATATTACAAGAAGAACTAATTAAAGCAGGAGTTTTGCCAGAAGATTATGATTTTGAAGCACATAAAGAATTAGTAGCAATGCAACCAGGAGATGTTCCTGTTACATATGCTGACACTACACCATTAGAAAGAGATTTTGGATTTAAACCAAATACTTCATTAAGAGATGGATTAAGAAAATTTGCAGAATGGTACAAAGAATTTTATATATAAAAATAGTAAGGTGGGAAAGAAAATGAAAATAGCAGTAGCAGGAACAGGTTATGTAGGATTATCAATAGCTTGTTTACTAGCACAAAATAATGAAGTAGTTGCATTAGATGTGATAAAAGAAAAAGTTGATATGATAAATAATGGGAAATCACCTATCAGAGATAAGGAAATAGAAGATTTTCTTGAAAACAAAAAATTAAATTTAAGAGCAACTTTAGATTATAAAGATGCTTTTAAAGATGCAAAATTTATAGTTATTTCAACTCCAACAAATTATGATGATGAAACACATTATTTTGACACATCAAGTGTAGAAGATGTAATAAAGAAAGTAATATCAATGGGAATAGATACAACTATGGTTGTAAAATCAACAATTCCAGTTGGATTTATAGAAAGCATAAAAGCAAAATATAATATAGACAATATAATGTTTAGTCCAGAATTTTTAAGAGAAGGACGAGCTTTATATGATAATTTATATCCATCAAGAATTATAATTGGAGAAAAATCAGAAAGAGCTATAGAATTTGCAACTTTATTAAAAGATGGAGCTTTAAAAGAGGAAATTGAAATAAAATATATGAATCCAACAGAAGCAGAGGCAGTAAAATTATTTGCTAATACATATTTAGCGTTAAGAGTAGCATATTTTAACGAATTAGACACATATGCAGAAATAAAAGGATTAAATGCAAAGGATATAATAGATGGAATTTGTTTGGATCCGAGAATAGGAACTTTCTATAACAACCCATCATTTGGTTATGGAGGATATTGCTTACCAAAAGATACAAAACAGTTACTTGCAAATTTTGATAATGTACCTCAAAATTTAATTCGTGCAATAGTTCGCTCAAATGCAACAAGAAAAAAACATATTGCTGAAATGATAATGAAAAGAGAGCCAGAAACTGTAGGAATTTATAGATTAACAATGAAGGCAGAATCTGATAATTTTAGATTTAGTGCAATACAAGGCGTAATTGAAAAATTAAAAGAAGAAGACGTTGAAATATTAATTTATGAACCAACATTAAAAGAAAAAGAATTTAATGGTTGCAAAGTAGAAAATGATTTTGATAAATTTGCAAAAAAATCAGATGTTATAATTGCTAATAGATATGAAGACAAATTATTTGATGTAAAAGATAAACTTTATACAAGAGACTTATATAGTAGGGATTAATTTAAAAATATAGAATTAAAATAGTAGAAAATTATATATTTTCTACTATTTTTTCTATGTATTCTATTGACTTTTTTTCCTTCTTATTATAATTTAAATATAGATAAAAATATAGTCAAAAAAATATATAATTTGACTAAAGGAAGGAAAGAAAAATATGATAGAAGAATTTTACAATCAAATAGGAGGAGATTATTCAAAAGCAATCTCTAGGATGCAAAATGATGAAAGAATACAAAAATATTTAAAATTTTTTTTAATGGACGAATCATATAATCAATTAAAAACAGCAATTGAAGCAAATGACTGCGAGTCAGCTTTCAGAGGTGCACATACATTAAAAGGAGTTTGCCAAAATATGGCTTTTGAAAACTTAAGTAAAATTGTAGAACAAATAACAGAGGAATTAAGAGCAAAAGAATTTGAAAAAGCTCTTGCAACATTTCCAAATGTAGCAGAAGAATATCAAAAAGTCATTGACGGAATAAATGAAATAATATAATTATTGTATGTCAAAGGAGAAAAAAATGGAAGAACGAGATACTTTACTAATTGCAGATGATGTTATGATTAATAGAGAATTATTAAAAGATATATTTGAAGGAAAGTATAATATTTTAGAAGCAAGTGATGGAGAAGAAGCTATTGAATTATTACATAAGTATAAAGATAAGATAGCTTTATTATTTTTAGATTTAGTTATGCCAAAAAAAGATGGACTAGAAGTAATGCACTATATGTCTTTAAATAATATGATATCTACAATTCCAGTAATAATGATTACTGGAGAAGCAACAGTTGAAAGTGATGTAAAAGCATATGAATTAGGTGCAGCAGATATAATATATAAACCATTTGAACCAGCAGTTGTAACACGTAGAGCCAAAAATATAATAGAGCTATATCAACATAGGATATCAATTGAAAATGAATTAGCAATTAGAACTAAAGAATTAAGAGAAAGTAAAAGAAAAATTGAACAAAGCAATATATTCCTTACAAATGCACTAAGCTCAGTAGTTGAATTTAGAAGTATGGAATCAGGTGAGCATATTCAAAGAGTAAAAAGACTTACTAGAATTATGCTAAGACATTGGAGAGCTTTATATGGACAAAAACAATTTACAGATGAACAAATTGAATTAATGGTAAATGCATCTGCCCTACATGATGTAGGAAAAATTGCAATTCCTGATAATATTCTTTTAAAACCAGGAAGACTTACAGATGAGGAATATGAGGAAATGAAAAAACACACAATATATGGTTGTCAAATGTTAGAACATTTTAAACAGGAAGAAACCGAATTTTATCGTTATTCCTATGAAATTTGTCGTTATCACCATGAAAGATATGATGGAAGAGGGTATCCAGATGGGCTATCAGGTGAAGATATTCCAATATGGGCACAAGTAGTATCAATTGTAGATGTTTATGATGCTCTTGTAAATAAAAGAGTATATAAAGAGTCATTTACACCAGAAGAAACATATAGGATGATTCATCGTGGAGACTGTGGAACCTTTTCTCCAAAGCTATTGAAATGCTTTGATGATGCAAAAAAAGATATGATAGAAGCAACAGAATAACAAAAGAAAGGGATGATATTCTTGAATACTAATAAAGAAAAGGCAAAAAAGAAAATAGACACAAGAATAAAGCAAAGACTAAATAAAATCAAAATGACTAATATAGCTGTTGTAATTGCACTAGTATTTGCAGCAGTTGCCATAGGATATACCTGTAAATGGTTTTATGAACTATTAACAGATAGGATGATAAATTCATCCTTACATAATATGGAAGAATTGTCAAAACATGATGAAATATCAATTACTTCAGGAATAGAACATAGATGGAATGAAGTTAAAGGAATAGCGACAGAAATAAAGCAATCAAAATTTGATACAACAGAAGAAATGTTAGAAAGTCTAAATGTAAAAGCACAATCAATACAATGTATAGAAGCAGCATTTCTAACAACTGAAGGAGAAAAATATAGTAGTAAATATTCAATAGGAAATGATGCAGAACTATTAAAACAATGTCAAGACATGCAAAAGGATAAATTTGTATTTAGACTAGATACTTCAAATATTTACGCAGGTGGTAAACAAGAAAAACTTGTTATTGGAATAAAATTATCACCTTTTACAGTTGAAGGAAAAAAATTTGAATATATAGTTTGCTACTATGATATTGACTCTCTATCAAAAGAACTTAAAATTGATAGCTATAATGGATTAGGATATAGTAGTGTAATCGATTTAGAAGGATATTATCTAGTATCTGTAAATAGAGAAACATCACTTTTAGAAAGAGACAATTTTTATTCTATTTTAGAAAAAGCGGAACTTGAAAATGGAATAACAGTAGAAGAAATACGTAATAAAATTTTAAATGAAGAAGTTTTTTCAGTGCAATATATACTTGAAGATGAAGAAAGAATCATGGTATGTACTCCAATGGAAACTATGAACTGGTATTTTGTTATGTCAGTACCTCTTAGTGTATTTGAAGCACAAATTAGTAATCTCTTAAAAATGGTTATAGTATTAGTAATCTTAATTATAGTTGCAATAGCCATAGTTGTATTATTAATGTTTACAAATCGTTCTCAAAAAAACTTAGTGAACTTTGAAGTACAACACCGTAATGAATTAGAAGAAGCACTTGCTCTAGCAGAACAGGCCAACAAAGCAAAAACAACATTTTTAAATAATATGTCACATGATATTCGTACACCAATGAATGCAATTATAGGGTTTACAAATCTTGCAACTAAATATATTGATGATAAAGGAAAAGTTCAAGACTATTTAGGAAAAATAGGACAATCATCAAACCATCTATTATCTTTAATAAATGATGTTTTAGATATGAGCAGAATTGAATCTGGAAAAGTTCATATAGAAGAAAAAGAAGAAAATATAATCGAAATATTAGATGGAATTAAAAATATAGTTCAAGCTGATATTCAAACAAAACAGCTAAATTTCAATATTGAAAAAATAAACATAAATGATGAAAATATTTTTTGCGATAAGCTGAGAGTAAATCAAATTCTTATCAATTTAATATCAAATGCTATTAAATTTACAAATACAGGTGGCACGATAGATGTAATTGTTACAGAGAAAAAAGCAACTAAAAAAAGATATGCAATATATGAATTCAGGGTAAAAGATACAGGAATTGGAATTAGTAAAGAATTCTTAGAAGAAATTTTTGAACCTTTTACAAGAGAACGTACTTCTACAGTTAGCGGAATACAAGGAACAGGACTAGGGATGAGCATTACAAAAAATCTTGTTGATATGATGAACGGCAAGATTACAGTAAAAAGTGAAGTGGGAAAAGGTACAGAATTTATTGTAAAACTTGAATTTAAAACTCAAAAAGAAAGTACGAAAACTGAAGAAACCAAAGAAAAAGTTGACTTTAAGGGAAAAAGAATACTTCTTGTTGAAGACAATTTAATGAATAGAGAAATTGCAACAGAATATTTACAAGACTTTGGATTTTTAGTTGAAAATGCTGAAAATGGAAAAGAAGCTTGTGACATTTTAGAAAATGCAGATCCAGAACATTTTGATTTAGTTTTAATGGATATTCAAATGCCTATAATGAACGGATTTGAAGCAACTCAAAAAATAAGGAGTTTCAGTAACAAAAAAATAGCTAATATTCCTATAATAGCAATGACAGCTAATGCTTTTGAGGAAGACAGAAAAGCAGCAGAAAATGCAGGGATGAACGGACATCTTTCAAAACCAATAGATGTGGAGAAATTATCAGACACATTAAAGAAAATTTTAAAATAGGGGATAGATATATGAATAAGAAAGTAATAATTATTTTATCAATAATAATAGTTTTAATAATAGCATTAGGAGGATATTTTTTGCTTAATTCCAAAACTTCTGAGAAAAATAAAAAAGTAGAAACATCAAAACAAAGCGATGACGAAATTATTTTAAATATAAAAACACCAATATTACAAATGACATCTTATGCAGATGAAGAAATAAATGATACATACACATTTTTAAAAAAAGCAGCAAGTGATTTTGAAAAAGAATATAAAGATGCAAATGTTAAGATAAAAGTAACACAATTTGAAAAGGAAGACGAAAATGATGAAATAATAGGATGTTTTGATACAAAAGAAGCTACAGATGTCCTATATGAAGAATATTTTAACATGTCAACATATATTCATACAGGCAAAGTAGTACCTTTAGATGATATAATTACAGATGAAATGAGAAACGATATTGATGATAACTATTGGGAAATAAGTCAATTAAATGATAAAACATATATGATGCCATTTTTAGGTATGCAGAACACATTATGCTATAATAAAGACTTATTCAAACAAGTAGGACTTGAAAAATATATAACAGATAAAGACGTTATACAAAACTGGTCATTACAAGACTTTGAAATAATCCTTTCAACACTTCAAAAGAAATTACCTAAAAATGTATATCCTATGTTAATGTACGGAAAAAATGAAATGGGAGATACTCATGTTATTACATTACTTCGTAGTAGAGGAAGTACATTCTTTGATGAAAACGGAAGAATTAAATTAAATACTCCAGAAGGAATACAGGCAGTCCAATGGCTAATGGATTGCGACAAAAAAGGATATTTCCCAGCAAATGCAGAAAATATTGAAATAGATGATTGCTATAATTTATTCATGAACGGACAATTAGCAATATATATAAATAATGCAGTTTTAGATGCATCACTTAGAAAAACTAATATAAATTATGGACATGTAAATTTCCCTTCTATAGATGGAAAAGGATTTAATACAACATTTCTTAATGGATTTGAAGTATTTGACAATGGAGATGAAGAAAAATTAAAAGTTGCAAAAGATTTTGTAAAATACATTTACGAAAATGAAAAATGGCGAGATTATTCAGCTGGTGCGATACCATGTAGTAACAGTGTAGCCATCAAATTTGCAGAACAATTAAAGGATAAGCAAAAATATATTGATAATTTAGATTCTGGATGGAATTTCACAGGAAATAATCCAAATTGGAGAAATGTTAGAGCAGTATTTTATCCAAATATTCAAGAATTGCTATATGGTGAAAAATCAGCAGAAGAGCTTGCAAAACAAATAGAAGATACATGCAATAGCGCAATAGAAAAAGGATATGAAAATAGTAAACTACATGATTAGAATAATACTTCCACCGAAAGGTGGAAGTATTTTGTTATATAAAAATATATTAAAATATTATTACAAAAATATGACATTTTTATAATAATCAACCAAAAATGAATCAAATATGTAATAATATAATTAAATATTAAAAATTAATAGAGGTTAATTATATGTCAAAAATACGAGATTTTATAGAAAGAATAAAGGCAAT
The DNA here is from genome assembly GCA_947631725.1 of uncultured Clostridia bacterium. Lineage (GTDB taxonomy): Bacteria > Bacillota > Clostridia > TANB77 > CAG-508 > CAG-269. The sequence continues at coordinate 2,356 of CANRML010000002.1, read as the reverse complement.
ATTTAATAAAAATCCAAGATTAGAAGCAATTAATAAAGTAGCAGAAGAAGAAATTAGTTTAAAAAGTAATGCAACATATTTTAAAGAGGATTTAAAAAAGATTTATTCAAGACAAGATGCTATGAACAAAATAATTGAAGAATTAAAAATCAATGAAAAACTAATAAATAATAAGACAGCATTTTTGGAAATCACTTCTACATTAAAAGATATTTTAGATGAAAGAGATAATACATGGTCAAAATCTGAAAATAGCATAAGTAATGACGAACTACAACATATGATTTATATAATTAAAGAAAGCAAGATAAATCCTGAAAAAATAAACTATCGATCTATTAAAAATAAAGGCTTAAAGCAATCATCAATATTAGTTGATAATGAAGGAAATGTAACCATTAAAAAAATTGCTATATATGGTGAAAATGAAAATATATTATCAAATGATGAATTTACTAGTACAACATTATCAATAAATGAAGGAGAAACATTACATAAAGAAGGATTTTCAATTAAACTTGATGAATCAAATATCAATGAATTAACTGAAGAAAATGCAACAAGAAAATTTTCTATGGATTATGATGAAAATGGCGAAGTACAAAAAATTGCTACAAAAAATTTTAAAATTGTAGATGGAAAAAATGTATTAATAAATGAACATAATGAAGAAGGAGAAAATTTATTAACTTTAGATGATATAAACCAAAGAGATAAATTTTTAAAATATATTGATAAAACAGGAAAAGAAGGTATAGAAAGCTTATTTCAGAAAAATCCTGATTTTCTAGATTCATTTAAAGGCATAGTAAAAGAGCAAATTGTAGATAAAATGATAGATTATGATTTTTCATATATTAAGTATGATACTAGTAATAATCCAGATTTATATAAAAAATCTCTTAAAAATCTTATGTCTGAGATTGACAAATTTGAACTATATAGAAATGGACAATATGAAGAAGCAAAGCAATGGGATATTTCTCGTATAAAACCAATATTAGAAGAAATAGAAAATCCAAAAAAAGTTGAAGATGGAATGTATAAAATTCCTCAAAAGTATTTATTTGAAGCAATAAGGATGGGAGCGGATTTATACCAAAAAGAAAATGACTCAAAATTAGATCATTTTATATCTGCTTCACCTTTTGTAGGAAAATATAGTAATGACAATATACAATCTTATCTATATATGGATGGAAAGCTAACCATAGAGCAAGGTAAAAAAATGGAAGAGCTATATGAAGACAAAAATAACTATATTTTACAACATAAATATGGAATAATGTCAGAACCTAATAAAAAAGCTGAATGCTTCCAAAATGGGAAAAAATCTTCGACTTATGATAAATCAGAGAAAAACAGATTGGAATGTACAACAACAGGAACATATAATCATACAATGAGTTTTTCAGAATTTATAACAAATGATTGCAATAAAATTGTAATATCAATTCCTAGAGAAGCTTTTGAGCCTAACTCTGATATTCCTGTTTGGGGAGCAAATGAACAAGATGGAGATAGCTTTATTTTACCAGAATATGTTATAGGAAATTATGGACCAGAAGGCTTTGAAGAAAATCCAATTCCATTAGAAAAAAGAACTCAATATTTACTAAACTATAAAGATAATTCAACAATTCCAATGGAAAATTATCAAAATAGAGATGAAGAAAAAGATTTATAAAACTAATAAAATGCAAGGAACCATAAAATTCCTTGTATTTTTAATGGAAATACATTAAGAACACAAGAAATAGTAGTAATTAACTATATTTCAAAAGATAAAGCAGAAAAAATGTTTGATTTTCTATTGAAAAAATATGATTTTGTGATATAATTACATAAGACATAATATTTAATCTTGATTAATTTTAACTAGATGTATATAAGATTATTGAATTTAGAAAAACAGAGTTTATAACTCAATTTGTGTAAATATAAAATAAGAGAGGAGAGAGCAAATGTCAAATGATTTATCATTGATTGATAAGAATATAAATCCTATTTTTGAGGAAATTAGAGATCTAATAAATAATAGTAGAAATAGAGTATATAGCGTAGTAAATACGGAAATGCTTAACTTATATTGGAATATAGGAAAAGTTATAATGGAAATCCAACAAGGAAATGAACGTGCTAGTTATGGAGATGCTGTTTTACAAAAACTATCAGAAAAACTTACAAATGAATTTGGAAAAGGTTTTTCGGCTAGAAATTTGAGAACAATGAGAAAATTTTATTTAATGTACCCAAATTGGAAGACAGTGTCTGCCAAATTAAGTTGGTCACATTATTTAGAACTAATCAAAATAGACGAAGAAAATAAAAGAAAATTTTATTTAAATGAATGTAT
>CANRML010000001.1 GCA_947631725.1 uncultured Clostridia bacterium | reverse complement strand
TAAATCCTTCTAAATAGCACTTAATCGGTAACTAGAAGTTACTTTTTCTAAATTGAATTTACTTTTTCAATTGACCAAAATTTTAAAGTTGTCAAAAAGCCTCTTCCAAAAACACAAAAAATGTGGTACAATACAGGAAAGCTAAGAAAAAACAAAAAGGAGACATTATGAGCAAAAAATTACTAATTACAGAAAAGCCATCTGTAGCTATGGAATTTGCTAAAGCACTAAAAATCCAAACAAATAGAAAAAACGGATATATTGAATCAAATGATTGGATTATAACATGGTGTGTTGGCCATTTAGTTACAATGAGCTACCCAGAAAAATATAATGAAAACTTAAAATTTTGGAGATTAGATACATTGCCATTTATTCCACAAGAGTGGAAATATGAAATAATACCAAATGTGCAAAATCAATTTAATATAATAAAAGAACTTATGCACAGAGAAGATGTTGAAGAAATATATAATGCAGGAGACTCAGGGAGAGAAGGAGAATACATACAAAGACTAGTATTTATGATGGCAAAACCAAGACCTAATATTAAAATGAAAAGAGTATGGATTGATTCTCAAACAGAAGAGGAAATCTTAAGAGGAATAAAGGAAGCAAAAGATTTATCGGAATATGATAGTTTGTCAGATAGTGCATATTTAAGAGCAAAAGAAGATTATTTGATAGGTATAAATTTTTCAAGACTATTATCAATTATATATGGAAGAAAACTAGCACAAAGTATATCAGAAGAAAGAGCATCTATTTCAGTAGGAAGAGTAATGACTTGTGTTCTAGGGATGATAGTATCAAGAGAAAGAGAAATTAGAAACTTTGTAAAAACAAAATATTATAAAATAATAGGAAAATTTGGAGAAGAAAATAAAACTTTTGATGCAGAATGGAAGGCAACGCAAAATTCGACAGAATTTGAATCTCCAAAGTTATATAATGAAACAGGGTTTAAAAAAGAAAATGATGCAAAACAATTTATTAGTAATTTAGCAGGAAAAAAGGCTAAAATTACTGAATTAAAAAAATCAAAGCAAAAAGAAAATGCTCCATTGTTATTTAATTTAGCAGAAATTCAAAATGAATGCACAAAACGTTTTAAAATAAAACCAGATGAAACATTGGAAATAATACAAAATTTATATGAGAAAAAGTTAGTTACTTATCCAAGAACAGATGCAAGAGTTCTATCAACAGCAGTAGCAAAAGAAATTAAGAAAAACTTAAATGGAATTGCAAAAGGATTTAATGATGAAGAAATTAGTGGATATATCAAAAAAATGGTAGATGAAGGCTATTCAACAAATTTATTAAAAACCAAATATGTTAATGATAGTAAAATAACAGACCATTATGCTATTATCCCAACAGGTCAAGGCTATGAGAACTATGAAAAATTGCCAGATTTGCAAAAACAGATATATAAAGTGATTGTAAAAAGATTTTTAGCAATTTTTTATCCACCAGCAGAATACAATAAAATACAAGTAACTATTGATGTGTATCAAACAGAGGAAAAATATGAAAGCTTTTTTACTAGTGGAAAAGTGTGTATTAAAAAAGGCTTTTTAGAAATATTAAAGCCAAATGATAAGATAACAGATAAACAATCAACAGATACAAAACAAAATGTGGAAAGTGAAGAAAAAAAAGAAGAAAATATAGAACTTCTTAAGAGTCTAAAAAAAGGACAAGAAATAATTTTACAAAATGCAGAAATAAAAGAAGCAGAAACCACACCACCTAGTAGATATAATTCAGGTTCTATTATATTAGCAATGGAAAATGCAGGAAAATTGATAGAGGACGAAGAACTAAGAGAACAAATAAAAGGTGCAGGAATTGGAACAAGTGCTACTAGAGCAGAAATTATGAAAAAGTTAGAAAAAATTAAATATATTGAAATAAATTCGAAAACACAAATAATAACTCCAACAAAAAAAGGAGAATATATATATGATATAGTTAAAAGCTCTATGCCTGATATGTTAAATCCAAAATTAACTGCAAGCTGGGAAAAAGGATTAGATTTAGTTGCTAAAAAGGAAATTGAACCAAATGAATTTATGAAAAAATTAGAAACATACATTTATTCAAAATTTGATAAATTAGTTGTTAAAATGTAAAAATAAATGGAGGAGGGGAAACCAGTAAATTTACTAATTCCCCCTAGTTTAATTGCTAAAGATTAACTTTTGATAAGACCGTGCCGACTGATAACTACACTTTTTGGACCGATTTTTTGACCATATTTTACTAAAATACAGTCTAAATCCTTCTTATTATCCATAAGTAGGCAAACACCTATCTCTTCAAGTTGCCGGTCAATGTAACTGTCAAGTTCCTTCTTCAAAGAAACTGGAATATGACAGCCTAAAACATATTCTATAGCATTGTCTTTTTCTTCTTGTGTTACATAATTGAAATGCCGCCTTGAGAGAGCACTCTCAAATGAAAAATTGCTGTTAGAATTGTCAGACATAAATAACCCCCTTTATATTTTTGTGTTTTTATTATAATATAAAACAAATAGAAAGTCAAAATAAAAAGACAATAATTTATAAATGCAAAAGATAAAAAATGGAGGAGGGGGAAACCGTAAGTTTACCAGTTTCCCCTTTGACTTAAATGCTAAAAGTTACTTTAGGTGCAACTTTTTGATTCTTACTTGTGAGCACAGCATCTCTTTTTATAATGGCTTCTTTTGAGCCAATTTTGACACCATACTTCGTAAGAATCTTGATTAGCTCTTCGGCTTTGTTCCAAAGTATGCAAGTCCCCAGCTTTTCGAACCGATTGTCGATATAGCTGTAGAGTTCTTCTTTCAAAGAAACTGAGACATTATCACCTAAAACAAAACCTATAGCATAGTCTTTTACTTTTGATGACACTGGCTTAAAAAACCGCTTTGAAAGAGATTCTTCAAAGGCAAAATATTCCGCAGTGTAATCATCATTGTACATCATAAAGCCCCCCTTTGTTTTTAATATAACTTTAATTATACAATAAAATAGCTTAAAAGTCAAAATTAGAAAAGGAAAAAGAAAATGAATACTATTCTAGGAGAATTAGGCAAATCAGAAAAATTTGTCAAAATGGTAAATCAAATAGGAAATAAACAAAGTCCGATAGGTATATCGGGCTTAACGTCAGTGGGGATGTTACAAATATTAGCAAGTATAAATGAATATCTGAAAAAGCCAATAGTAATTATCACATATAATGAGATACAAGCAAGGCAAATAATGGAAAACTTGAAATTTTTTACAGATAAAGCTATCTTTTTCCCTAAAAAAGAAATTGTAACATATGATTATGTCACAGAGAGTAAAGATTTGCCATATGAAAGAATTGATACATTAAATAAATTAAAGGGAAGGAAAAATCAAATAATTGTTACAACTATAGAGGCTGTAATGCAAAAATTACCAAGTAAAAAAACTTTATTTAAAAATATGTGTACATTTAAAGTAGGAGAAGTATATTCACTAGATACAATTAAGAAAACCTTGGTAAATCTAGGATATACAAGATGTGAATTGATAGAAGGAAGAGGACAATTTAGCATTAGAGGTGGAATTTTAGATGTTTCAATGGACAACACAGTAGGTGTAAGAATTGAATTTTGGGGAGATGAAGTAGATTCAATTAGAAATTTCAATATTGCAAGCCAAAGGTCAACAAACACTTTAGAAAAAATAGAAATTGAACCAGCATATGAATATGTTTTAGAAAAGCCAATTGAAAAAATTTGTGAAAATATAAGAAATATGATTACAAATGATAATCAAGAAAATATTATTGAACAAGATATAGAACAAATTAAGGCTGGAAATTACTTAAGTAAAATCGATAAATATTTTGATTGCTTTTATGAAGAACAAGAAAGCATATTAGATTATTTTAATAGTGAATATATAATAGCAATAGATGAAGTAAATAAGATTAAACAAAGAGCTAAAAATATTATTGTAGACGTAGAAAATATAGAAAAAGCATTGATAGAAAAAGAAAAAATTGTACCACAAGCTATTTCAAATACTATGCCATATGGGGACATAGAAGAAAAACTACAGCAAACTAAAAATGAGATTATATATATTGAAAAAACTGATACGCCAATAAAAGAGCAAATGACTAAATATGAATTTAAATACAAAGAAATTACATATTATAAAAGTGAAATTGAACAATTATTTAAAGACATAAAAAAAGAAATAAAAAAATCGTCGATATATATTGTTGTATCAAATAAAGAAAAAGCTAAAAAATTAGAACAAATATTACAAGAACAAGAAATACTTAGTAAAATAGAAGAAAAACTAGATAAAACTATTATTGCAAAATCAAAACAAGTTGTAACTATAACAATTGGTAAATTAACAGAAGGATATATAAATAATGAAATTGGACAAATAGTAATTTCAGCAGATGAACTAATTGAAGGTGGCAAAAGAAAGAAAAGCTTAGTAAGTCAAGCATACAAAGAAGGAGAAAAAATTGTATTTGCAGACTTGAAAGTAGGAGATTATGTTGTACATAAAAATTATGGAATTGGTATATATACTGGTGTAAATACAATTACTGCAGATGGAACAACCAAAGATTATATTAAATTAAAATATCAAAATGATGACATACTATATGTACCAATAAATCAATTAGATGCCATTAGAAAATATATAGGTGGAGATAGTTTATCTCCAAAAATAAATAGATTAAGTGGAAAAGCATGGCAAGAGACTAAAGCAAGGGTTAAGAAAAATTTACGAGAAGTGGCAAGAGAACTTATTGAACTATATGCCAAAAGAGAAAAAACAAGAGGATTTAGCTTTAGTAAAGATACTCCATGGCAAACACAATTTGAAGATAAATTCCCATATCAAGAAACAGATGATCAACTTCGTTGTATCGAAGAAGTAAAAAAAGATATGGAAGCACCAAAACCAATGGATAGACTATTATGTGGAGATGTTGGATATGGAAAAACAGAAGTTGCAATTAGAGCAGCCTTTAAAGCTGTAATGGATCAAAAACAAGTTGCATATTTAGTCCCAACAACTGTTTTAGCTCAACAACAATATGAAGAATTTAAAAGTAGGATGAAAGATTTTCCAATTACAGTAGAAATATTAAATAGATTTAAATCAGAAAAATACCAAAAAGAGGTACTAAAAAAGCTAGCACTAGGACAAGTAGATATTGTTATTGGAACTCATAGAATGCTAAGCAAGGATGTAGAATTCAAAGACATTGGGTTATTGATAATTGACGAAGAACACCGTTTTGGAGTAAAAGCAAAGGAGAAAATTAAACAATATAAAGCAAATATTGATGTTTTAACAATGACTGCTACACCAATTCCAAGAACGATGCATATGTCTATTGTAGGTATTAGAGATATGTCAGTTATATATGAACCACCACAAAATCGTAAACCAGTACAGACATATGTACTTGAATATGATACAGAAGTTATAAAAGAGGCAATTACTAAAGAAATAGAAAGAAATGGACAAGTATTCTATATCTTTAACAATGTAGAAAATATACAAAAAAAGGCTGATAGCATTTCAAGACTAGTTCCAGAAGCAAATGTTACATATGCACATGGACGTATGACAGGTAAAGAAATAGAAGATATTATGCAAGACTTTATTGATAAAAAGACAAATGTACTTGTTTGTACTACTATTTTAGAATCAGGTATTGATATACCAAATGCTAATACCATTATTGTAGAAAATGCTGATAAAATGGGATTAGCACAGTTATATCAAATTCGTGGAAGAGTAGGAAGAAGTGATAGGCAGGCATATGCATATATTACATATAAAAGAGATAAAATGTTAGCTGAAGTTGCTGATAAAAGACTAAAGGCAATTAAAGAATTTACAGAATTCGGATCAGGATTTAAAATTGCAATGCGAGACTTAGAAATTAGAGGAGCAGGAAGTTTATTAGGAGAAATTCAATCAGGACATTTAGAACAAGTAGGATATGATACATATTGTAATTTATTAGATGAAGTTGTTAAAGAAATGCAGGGAATTGAAATTGAACCTGAAATTGATATACAAATTGATTTAAATGTTACAAGCTATATTCCAGAGGAATATATATCTGATGGAAGTCAGAAAATAGAAATATATCAAAATATTGCATTATGCAAAAATGAAGAAGACATACAAAATGTTATAGATGAAATTATAGATAGATTTGGCAATATGCCACCAGAACTAGAAAATCTTTTAGATATTGCAAGAATTAAATATCTAGCAAAACAATACTATATTACTCAAATAACAAGCAAAGGAACAGCAGTTGTATTTACATTTGAACAGAGTAAATTTAATATTGATGTTATCAAATTAGTTGAAAAATATAAAAATGCAATAAAATTCCAACCAGGTATAAAACCAATGATTACTTTAAAAATAGGGACAACAAATGAAAGGCAAATTTTAAATGATGTAACCAATTTTCTAAAAGACTTAGAGGCTACAAAAGTTGAAAAAAAGCAGTAAAAGTGGTATAATATATGTATAGAAACTTATTTTAAATTAACACCCCCTATAGGGAAAGGAGAAGACAGTATGAAGGAGAAAATCAAAAACATGTTGGAAAAAGGCTTGCAACTCTTTGAACTTCAGACATTTAAGAAGGATGAGGTGAAATGGTATCATATTATGTTTCTTGATATGTACTATGACGAAGATACCGACCTTGTCTATGTTGCAGGACTAAATGCAGTTCCAGTACTGTTCGCGGCAATAGTTCTTTTGGCCTGTGGCACAATGATACCTCGGTAAAAGGGCACCCTTATCTGATAATTAACAGATAAGGGTTTTGCTTTTTTATGTTATAGGAAATTTCTCCAAAACTCATTTTTTTAATATAAAAAATAAGGCATAACAAGTATGCCTCAAAAATATGATTTTTTTTGAAGTTTAGTTTTTAAATATTTTTCCGTTAGGGGTCTTGTAGTAAATTGGAGATGAATTGTGGCTTTTACAGTGATAGCAGTCGACTTGTGGTTCTTTTTTTGTTGTTTCATAAATATCGTTAATAATTTCAATAGGGTAAGCACTAATTTTTTGACAGTCTGGACATCTAAAATTTACCATTTCTCCAGAAAAAGGATTTTCAAATTCTTCCTCAAACTCATCTTCAAATTCTTCATCAAAATCTTCATCAAATTCACTATTCAGAAGAAAGAACATCATATCCAGAAAGTCTTCATCAGGCATATCATCAATCATTCTTTTAAAATCATTTTTTAATTTTTTTGTTTCATTTGCAAATGGTAATATTGTTTCATTTTTCATAGTATGCACCTCCAATATAATTATACAACAGGAGGACTAGTTGTTGCAATAGAAAATTTTTTTGGAATCACTAATTTAAAGAATATCATAAAATTACCACAAGAACATTTAGTTGGGTCATAGCCAAAAGACAACTCAATAGAAATTCTCCATTTTCTAAGTTGTTGTCTAATTTCAATTTGTATTTGAGATAACATTTTAAATATTTTAGAAGAATGTTTGTGATTTTTTGCATATAGTCCATAATAACGAACAACTTTAAAGTGTTTATTTGGAATGTGAATAATAATTCTTTTTATAAAATCAAATACATGGACAGTTTCTTCAACTCTTTTGTTATCCTCATGACGTTCGTAATAAAATGTAACATATTCTCCATCATAATTCAAGATGCGAGATTGAGCCATAGCAGGTCTACCAGTATATCTAACCACATAATCTACAGCGATTTTAATAGAGGATATATTATCTGGTTTTGCATAAACGTAAAAACCATTATTAAAATTTGAATATAAGTAATTTTTTAGTTTTTTAAAAGAAGTTAATTTAGATATAGGTAAATTTTTAGATAAATATGATAGTAATAATTTTTGCCAACGGAAGCGAAGAGCTTTAAAAGCGATATGAGGTACTTTTCTAAACACTTCTGAATTACCAGCACCACCTTCAGAGCAAAGCATATGAATATGAGGATTCCATTTTAAATCTCTCCCAAATGTATGTAGTGTACACATAATTCCTGGGGTAAAGTTTTGAGATTTATTTATATCACGAAACCAAGATAAAACAGTTTCAGAAGCAGCTTCGAATAATCCATTTAATAAATTTCTATCTTCCAAGAAATATATACGAAGTTGTTCAGGAATAGTGAACACGATATGTCTATGCCTACAACGAATAATTTTTTTTGAAATATTAAAAGCCCTATCTTGAGCATATTTAAACCACAAGTATTACAAAATCTTGATTTACAGCGAAATGGAACGTGAACAAATTTATTGCAATGTTCACAATAATATAAAGCATAACCCAAATCAGGATTTCCACAGTTTATAGTGCGCTTTACTTCTTCAAATACAATAGGTCTAATAGTTAAATTAGGATTTTCTAAAATAAATCTATCCCAGTTATCAATTAATATTTGTTTGATAGTATACTTTGACATATTTATCACCATTTATAATATATTAAATTTTAAACTTTATTATATTATACAAGGATATATTCATAATAAGTAAAAACTCTTAGAGAAGTATACTATACTTTAAAAAATTCTATAATATTACAAACTTTTGTTCTAAAATCTATTGACTTTGGCTTATAAATACTGTATAATTTTCCAAAAAATAGGAAGTGATAAATATATATGGATATAAATAAAAATATTATAAATTTAATAAAAAGAAATGATACAAAATTTAAAAACATAAAATTTATGGAAGATGAAAAACTAAAAAAAGAGTTTTTTACATCTTTAAAAAATTATGAGGTTAAATTAATTAAACAATCTGCATATGAGATTGCTTTATGGATAGAATCAAATGAAAAACACTTAGCAGCATCACAGAAAAACAATTTTACTAAATATAGTTTAGGTGAAATTCTTTTAGTCGATTTAGGTTGGAATAATTATGATAGAGAATTTGCATATATACACCCTGCTATTGTTATAAAAGAAACTGCTACCAAAATATTTATAGTTCCTTGTTCAAGCGGTATACCAAGAAAAGATAGAAACGGTAATATTTACCCAGAATTTGAAGTTGGAACTACAAATGATGGCTTTCAAAGAAAAACTGTAATTATGTTATATGAAGCTATATACATTGATAAAAATAGGGTTATTTCAAGATTAGGCAAAACTTCAAAACAATTTTTTGACAAAATTTATGTAAAATTATTTGAACAGATATTTGAACCAATACATTATAAAATGCAAAAATTACAAAATAATCAATAATATATTGCATATACTAATTATGAAACATAGAAATGAATTTTATGTTTTGATTGACTTATCGTTTAAAAAATGCTATACTTAATATAGATATTTGAGGCGGTATGCCAATGCCATAGGTTTTAGACCTATGATGAAAAGCTAAATAGCTTGATACTTGATAACAAGTGTTAAGCTATTTTTATTATACAAAATACATGCCCAATTTATAATCCAATATAATTCAACTGAAACTACGGCGTTTTCTACTTGATAAGGATTGAAAAAAATATAAAAAAATAATATAATTAAAAAGTATAAAAAAACTTTAAAAGAGTAAAATAAAATTTAGAAAGGAAGAAATATGCAAACAATATCAAGTAAAGAAAATGAATATATTAAACATATAAAAAAGTTAAAAGACAAAAAATATAGAGACTTGAGCAATGAATATATTATAGAAGGTATTAAATTAATTTCAGAAGCTATACAAGAAAAAGTAAAAATCAATCAAATTGTAATTTGTGACGATTGTGAAAAAACAGAAGCAATACCAAAAGACTTAATGTATGAAATTGCTAAATATGAATGTATATATGTAACAAAAAAAGTATTTGAAAGCCTTACAAGTGTTGTTGCACCACAAGGAATTATTGCAATTTTAGAAAAAACAAACCCAAATCAACAAATAAACTATAACGAAGATATTTTAATAGCTTTAGACGATATTCAAGATCCAGGAAATTTAGGAACAATCTTAAGAACAGTAGATAGTATTGGATTAACACAAATTTTAGTATCAAAAGGAACAGCAGATGTATTTAATCCAAAAGTTGTACGTTCAACAATGGGAGCAATTTTTAGAGTTAATATATTAGAATGCGAAGATTTAAGCAAAACTTTAAAAGAAGTAAAAAAACATAAATTTGAAGTAGTGGTAACCTCTTTACAAACAGATGAAAGTATTTATGATATAAAATACTATAAAAAAGCAATAGTCATTGGAAATGAAGCAAATGGAGTATCAAAACAAATACAAGAAATGGCAGACAAAAAAATAAAAATCCCTATGTTAGGAAAGACAGAAAGCCTAAATGCATCTGTTGCAACAGGAATTATTGGATATGAATATGTCAGACAAAAGATATTATTGACAAAAAAATAATGTTACAATATAATAAAGCCATAAGGAGGGGAATATATGAAAAAATATTTATGTGAGTGTATAGGAACGGCAGTACTTGTATTATTTGGTTGCGGAAGCGCAGCACTTTCAGGAGGAGTATTAGGAATATTAGGAATTGCTCTAGCATTTGGACTATCAATTGTAGCTATGGCTTATGTTATAGGAAACATATCAGGATGCCATATCAATCCAGCAGTATCTTTAGCAATGTTAATTAACAAAAAACTAACAGTAAAAGACTTTATAGGATATGTAATTGCACAAGTTATTGGTGCAGTAATAGGAATAGGAATCCTTTATGGAATTATTGCATGTTCTGGATTAGATGTTGCAGTAACAGGATTAGGAGCAAATGGATTTGGAGAATTATCACCTATTAACTTAAATATGTTAGGAGCAATTATTACAGAAGTTGTTTTAACATTTGTATTTGTTTACACAATTTTAGGAGTAACATCAGATGAAAGTAAATCACAAATAGCAGGTGTGGTTATCGGATTAACACTAGCATTTGTACATATTATGGGAATTCAATTAACAGGAACATCTGTAAACCCAGCAAGAAGCTTAGCACCAGCATTATTTTTAGGTGGAGAAGCATTAAAACAAGTATGGGTATTTATCTTAGCACCATTAGTAGGTTCTGCAATAGCAGCATTTACATTTAAATTTTTAAATAAAGAAGAAAACAAATAGAAAAAACTGAAATAATGGGGGTAGATAAAACATCTACCCTCAAATTTTTTAAAGAAAGAAAGTGAAAAAATGATAATACACACTGTAATGGTCGAACCTGAAATTCCACAAAACACAGGAAATATTGCTAGAACCTGTGCAATAACAGGGTCAAAATTGCATTTAGTGCATCCCTTAGGATTTAAAATAGACGAAAAATCAATAAAAAGAGCAGGATTAGACTATTGGGATAAAGTTGAAATAGAAGAACATAATTCATTAAAAGACTTTTTAGACAAGTATAAACCAGAAGAGAACAATATGTTTTTTGCAACAACAAAAGGAAAAACAAAATATACAGATATAGATTATTCACAAATGGATGAAGTTTTCATTTTATATGGAAAAGAAACAAAAGGATTACCAGAAGAATTACTAAAAAAATATTTAGATACAAAAACAATACGAATACCAATGTTATCTACATTAAGGTCATTAAATTTGTCAAATTCTGTTGCTATAATCACATATGAAATATTAAGACAACACAAATTTGAAGACTTACAAAAAGTAAGTACATATTTTGATAAATAATATAAAAATAATTGCTAAAAATAAAGCAATTATTTTTTTGATAGTGAAAACAAATCAACAATCCATTTAATGAGTTCATTTTCATTATATAAATTAACAAAATAATTTTTTACAAAAGGAATTTGAAAAATTGCTAATAGTATAAGTATAACAATTAAAATAGTAATAAAATTTCTTAAATGTTGTTTAAAAGTCTTTTTATATTTTATTTTATAACCACGATTTTTTAAATCTTGAATATATGCGTCATGATAAGCCTTTTCAATAGCTTGCTTTTTTTCTAATTCAAATTGAAGTTGTTGTTGCTTTTGAATATATTCATTTTGAATTTGTTGCTCTTGTATAGAAGCAACATCTGATTGAGTATATTTTTCTTTATTACTATTTGCCTGGTTTATTTCTTGCTGGCTATTTACTAGTTTTTCTCGTTCAAATTTTTCAAGTTCGAAATCATAAGATTTTCTTTTTTCTTGATTAGAAATAACATCATAAGCTTCATTAAGCTCTTTCATTTTTTTCTCAGCATATGTTTTATCAATCCCATCTTGTAAATCGGGATGATATTTTTTTGCTAATGCTTTATATGCCTTTTCTATTACTTCTTGTGAAGCAGACTGTGAAACTTCTAATATCTCATAATAGTTTTTCATAAATTTCTCCTAAATCTATTGTTATAAATATGATAGCATAATTCAATAGAAAAATAAATAGATATATAAAATTTGTCAGTCACTCCATAAATATGATTAACATAAAATATAATAGGCAATAGAAAAGGAGGAACTTATGGAAAAAATATTAGAAGTAAAAAATATGAGTAAAATTTATCAAACTCCAAAGGGAGAAATAAAAGCTCTAGAAAATATAAATTTTAAAATCAAAGCTGGTGAATTTGTTAGTATTATTGGACCTAGTGGATGTGGAAAATCAACACTATTATCAATAATTAGTGGATTAGAAGAAAAAACAGAAGGCGAAATATTTATACAAGGCAAAAAAGTAGAAGGAATATCTAAAGAAATAGGATATATGTTACAAAAAGATTGCCTATTAGAGTGGAGAACAATTTGGAGTAATGTTATGTTAGGACTAGAACTCAAAGGAATAAAAAGCAAAGAAAGTAATGAATATGTAAAAAATTTACTTCAAAAATATAATTTATATGAATTTAAAGATAAATATCCACAAGAATTATCAGGTGGTATGAGACAAAGAGTAGCACTTATTAGAACCTTAGCCATAAAACCTAAAATCTTGCTATTAGACGAAGCATTTTCAGCATTAGATTATCAAACAAGAATAATGGTAACAAATGACATCTACAATATTTTAAGAAAAGAAAACATTACAGCACTTATTGTTACACATGATATATCTGAAGCAATTAGTATGTCAGATAGAGTAATTGTTTTAACAAAAAGACCAGGAACAATTAAAGATATTCATACAATGGAATTTGAAGAGGAAGAAAGAAATCCAATAAGTTGTAGAGAAAGTCCAAAATTCAGCAAATATTTTAATACATTATGGAAGGAGTTGGGCGTTGATGAAAACAAATGATAGAAAAAAATATCTACAAAAAAGAAGAAAAAACAAAATACTTGTTGCGATAACTCAAGTTTTTATACTAATTGCATTTTTAGGCATATGGGAATGGATGGCAAATAAAGAAATTATAGATAGTTTTATTACAAGTCAACCAAGTAGAATATGGGCAACACTCACAAATTTAGGAGCAAATGATTTAGTTCATCATATACAAGTTACAACATATGAAACTGTTGTAGGCTTTTTATTAGGAACAACATTGGGAATTGTTATTGCCATTATTTTATGGTGGTCAAATTTTTTGGCAAAAGTAGCAGATCCATATCTTGTTGTATTAAATAGTTTGCCTAAAGTAGCTTTAGGACCAATTATAATTATATGGGTAGGAGCAGGAACTCAAGCAATCATAGTTATGGCAATTGCTATCTCTCTTATAGTTACAATTTTAGAAAACCTAAATGGATTTCTTAGAACAGATGAAAATTTAATTAAAATGGCAAAAACTTTTAAAGCAACTAAATTTCAAATTTTGACTAAAATAATACTGCCAGCAAATATTTCAACATTTATTAGCTCATTAAAAGTAAATATAGGATTATCATTAGTAGGAGTAATATCTGGAGAATTTTTAGTATCAAAAGCAGGATTAGGATATTTAATTGTATATGGTGGGCAAGTATTTAAATTAGACTTAGTTATGACAAGTGTAATTATTCTAGGAGTTTTAGCAGGTATAATGTATGGTATAGTTGTTTTACTAGAAAAATGTATTTTAAACAGCAAAAAATTTAAGTAAAGAGAACTCACATATTCATTATATAAACATAAAATATATTAAATAAATTATAAGGAGGAATATAATGAAGAAAAAGTTAATTGTTACTATTGCTGTGGTTGTAATTGTCGTTATAGCTGGAATTACAATGGGAATTCTAAATAAAAAAGATAACACAAACACAGTAGAACGAAAGAAAATTGCTGTAAATGAAGTAACGCGTTCAATATTCTATGCTCCACAATATGTTGCCATTAATAATGGATACTTTGAAGAAAACGGAATAGATATTGAACTTACAACAGGTGGAGGAGCAGATACTGTTATGACAGCTGTACTTAGCGACCAATGTGATATTGGCTTTGCTGGCCCAGAAGCATCAATATATGTATATAACGAAGGAAAAGAAGACTATACACAAGTATTTGCACAAATGACTAAAAAAGATGGTTCTTTTTTAGTTGCAAAAACTAATACAGATAATTTTAGTTGGCAAGACCTAAAAGGAAAAACAGTTATACCAGGAAGAAAAGGTGGAGTTCCATATATGACATTAGAATATGTACTAAAACAAAATGGAATAAATCCTCAAACAGATGCTAATTTAGATGATAGCATAAAATTTGATTTAATGGCAGGTGCATTTACTAGTGGAGATGCAGAGTATGTTACTTTATTCGAACCTACAGCATCTTTAACACAAAATGAAGGTAAAGGATATATTGTAGCATCTGTTGGAAAAGCAGCAGGAGAAATACCATATACAGCATATTTTGCAAAGAAAAGCTATATAGAAAAAAATGAAGATACAATTCAAAAATTTACAAATGCAATATATAAAGGAGAACAATGGGTAAAAGAACACTCAGCAGATGAAATTGCTAAAGTAATTAGTAGTTTCTTCCCTGACACAGAAGAAAAACTAATTGCAACTGCTGTACAAAGTTATAAAGATATAGATGCTTGGAACGAAACACCTGTATTAAAAGAAGAAAGCTTTAATAAATTACAAGAAGTTATGACACTAGCAGGTGAACTTGAAACAAAAGCACCATATGATAAAATAGTAAATAACAAATTTAGTGAAAATGTAAAATAATTGTGTCAAATTTTAGGAGGTTTTGTCGAATATGTTGCAAACCTCCTTTTTTTATGTTAATATAGACGAGAAATTGAAAAGAATATTTTAAATCTTAAAAAATTTATATCTAAAAAACCCCAAAAGTTTATAAGTATCTAAAAACTTAAATTAAATAAAAAGGAGAGATTAGTTGCTAAAATTTACTTACAACGATTATTTAGATTGCGTAGGAAACAAAAAAATATTAAAAGCAATAAAAATAGAAAACAAAAGAAATCAAATAAATAAAAACTTTAAACAAGAGCAATATGAACAAAATAATAAAATAGATAAAATTATTGATAAGTTAATTGAGAAAGAAGCAGAAGTCGCAAATTTTATAAATGATTTTTTTAAAACTAAAGATTGGGAAATCAATTCTAATACATTGAAAAGACTTCATATTCAAAACAAATCCATTATATATCAGTATAAAAAAAGAGAAATATATTTTTTAATAAAACACCAAAAAGAGCCAAATTATAGTATAACATATAGTATTTTAGTGGAATGTACTGAATTTATACAAAACTGGAAAACCACACATGTAAAGTATAAACAAGCAGCAATTATAGTACCAATTATCATTTATACAGGAACTGAAAAATGGAATAAAGCTCCAAATAACTATATCAGATATACTAGTTTTAAAGAGCATGGCATGAATTTAACATATAATTTTATAAACTTACAAAACTATGAGCCAATAAATTTAATAAAAAACAAATCTCTAATTAGCAGTGTAAGTTTATTAAAAATGCAAATTAGTAAAAAAATGAAAAAAAATATTATAGAATTGTTAAAAGAGAAAACAAAATATGCTGATATATATGTACAAATACAGAATATTGAAGAAATGATTATATAAATAAATATTTAAGTATAAATAAAAAAACATCATTGACAAACTAAAACTTATAGTGATATATTTACTACTGAGTAGGAGGGATAAATATGGCAATAGATTACAAACTTATTGGTAAAAGGATAAAAGAAGAAAGAATAAACAAACACCTCACACAAGAAGAAATGTCAGATATGATAGATACCTCGGTAAGTTTTTATAGTAGGTTAGAAACAGGCACATCGCAAATAAATTTAAAAAGAATAGTACAAATTGCAGAAATATTAGACACACCAGTAGGATATTTTATTACTGGAATTAAGGAAAGTGAAGGAGAATACTTAAATCAGGACTTTAAAAACCTATTAAAAAAATGCACACCTCAAAAGCAAAGATTTATATATCAATTAGCAGAATTAGTAGAAAAATATCTATAAAAATATCTCTTTACAAAAAATCAAAAATGATATACACTAAGTACGGTGAAAAAATATGTATTTAAAAAGAATAGAAATGCAAGGATTTAAATCCTTTGCAGACAAAACAATCATCGAACTAAAAGAAGGAATAACAACAGTTATAGGGCCAAATGGTTCTGGAAAGAGTAACATATCAGATGCAATTAGGTGGGTATTAGGAGAGCAAAGTATTAAATCATTAAGAGGATCAAAATCATTAGATATAATATTTGCAGGTACTCAAAATAGAAAATCTTTAGGATTTGCAGAAAGTTCACTTGTATTTGATAATACAGATGGGGCTTTACCAATTGAATATACTGAAGTTACAGTTACAAGGAAGTTATATAGAAGCGGAGAAACAGGCTACTATATAAATAAAGTACCTTGTAGATTAAAAGATGTTTTAGAATTATTTATGGATACAGGAATAGGAAAAGATGGATATTCTATTATAGGTCAAGGAAAAATCGATGAGATTTTAAGTAATAAATCTGAAGATAGAAGACACATATTTGAAGAGGCAGCAGGAATTGTTAAATACAGAAATAGGAAGGAAGAATCAGAAAAAAAATTAGAGCATACAAAGTTAAATCTATTAAGAATAAATGATATTATATCAGAAATAGAAGGAAACCTAGAGCCACTAAGTAACCAAGCAGAAAAGGCTAAAAAGTATCTTAACTTACGAGATGAATTAAAAAGCATAGAAGTAGGTTTGTTTTTGCATAATATTGAACAAAACAAACAAGAATTAGAAAAAGTAACTGAAAATGAAACAGTTACAAAAGGACAATGTGATGAAGAAGAAACTAAACTAGAAAGAGCAAAACATGCTAAAGAGGAACTAAAAAATGCTATTGATGAAATTACAAATAAGATAGAAAACATGTCAAATATTGGTTTTGAGAGCCAAAAAGAAATTGAAATGTTAAATGCAGATATTAGTGTCGCACAAACAAGAATTACAAATAATGAAGAAAATCAAAAAAGATTTATGCAAGAAATTGAAGAAAAAACACTTAGACTAAAAGAACTAGAAGAAGAAGAAAAACAAAAAGAAGAAAAACGTGAAAATTTACTTCAAAATAAAGAAAAATTTGTAAATGAATTAACTCAAAAACAAGCAGAGTTAGATAAATTAACTCAAAAACTTTCTAGCAAAGAATTAGAAATCGAAAACTATAAAAAGAAAGTAGAAGAAAATACAGACCAAAAATATGAAAAACAATCACAAATACAAGAAAAAGAAATAAATTATGAAAATGACGAAAAAAGGCAAAAACAAATAGCACAAGATTTACAAAGTAATATATCAGAATTAGATAATACTCGTATGCAAAAAGAAGAATTTGCTAAAGAATTTTATGAAATAGAAGCAAAAAGAAATAAAACAAAAGATGAATTAGACAAAATTAACAAACAAAAAGAAGATGCAACAGAAAAAATAAAAGAATATGAAACAAGAATAAATTCTTTAGAAAATGAAATGAGAATTAAAGAATCAAGACAACGCTTTTTAATAGAGACAGAAAAAGAAAAAGAGGGATATACAAAAAGTGTAAAAACATTATTAAAAGATTGTGAAACTAATTCAGATTTAAAAAAAGGTGTAGAAGGTGTTTTAGCAAATTTAATTGAGGTTCCAGAAAATCTAGAAACAGCTATTGAAATGTGTTTAGGATTATCTTTGCAAAACATTGTAACAGATACAGAAGCAGATGCAAAAAAATTGGTAGAATATTTAAGAAAAAACAATATAGGAAGAGCATCATTTTTACCAATTACCTCTGTAAAAGGGAAGAAAATTGAAAAAATTAAAGGTAATGAAAAAGGTATTGTTGGTATTGCATCAGATTTAGTAAAATACAGCAAAAAACATGAGCAAATAGTATTAAATCTACTAGGAAGAACAGTTATTGTAGATAATATGGACACAGCAATTAAAGTAGCAAAACAAAACTCATATTCATTTAGAATTGTTACTATTGGTGGAGATGTAATAAACCCATCAGGAGCTATCACAGGTGGTGCTGTTGCTAAAAAAACTGTTAATATTTTAGGTAGAAGTAAAGAAATTGAAAGACTTGGAAAAGAAATAAAAAAATTGCAAGATAAAATAAACGAGCTACAAGATAAAAAATTAGAAATCGAAAAATCAATGAAAACTACTTTTGAAAAAGTAGCAAGTTTAGAAAAAGAATTGCAAGAAAATGAAATTTCTTATGCAACTCAAAAACAAAAAATCGAAAACTTTGAAGAAACAATAAACAAGCTAGAAGAACGTATGCAAAAGTTAAAAAATGAACAAGCTCAATTAGAAGAAAATAAAAAACAAGAAATAGCACAAAAAGAACAAATTCAAAAAGAAATTGAAAACTTAACTGAGGAAACAGAAAAATTAACACAAAAAATAAATGAATTTGCAGAATTAAACAAAGATGACCAAAAATACATAGATGATTTGAATTTTGATATTACAAATTTAAAAATATCAGTATCTTCTTTTGACGAAAGTGAAAGTTCTATCGAAGAAATAAAAGAAAGAATAAATCAAGAAAAAGAAGTAAACCAAAAAACTATTGAAAACAAAAAAGAGCAAATAGAAAATAGCAAACAGGAAAATATTAATTTAGAACAATCAATACAAGAAATTAAAGATAAGATTGAAAAAATAAAAGAAGATGTAAAAAACAGTAGTGGTAAGGTAGAAGAATTAAAACAAGACAGAAAAGACAAAAATGAAAAACTAGAAATTCAAGAAGAACAAATTACTGAAAAGTTTAGCATAATAGAAGACTTAAAAAGCCAACTTGTAAAATTAGAAGTTAAGAAAAATAAGGCTCAAGAAGAAATTACAGAAATTATAAATAAATTATGGGAAGAATATGAATTAACACCAAATAATATAGAAGGATATGAAAAACCAAGCAATGTCGCAAATACAAAGAAAAGAGTAAATGAACTAAGAACACAAATGAGAGATATTGGAAGTGTTAATTTAGATTCAATAGAAGAATATAAAAAATTAAAAGAACGTTATGATTTTATGAGTGAGCAACGTTTAGACCTAGAAGGCACAATGTCAAAATTAAGAAAAGTTATTACAGAAATAACACAAACTATGAGAGAACAATTTAAAGAAAAATTCAAAGAAATCAATAAAAATTTTGGAGATGTTTTTGCTGAGTTATTTGGTGGAGGAAAAGCAGAAGTTAAATTAGAAGATGAAGAAAATCTTTTAGAGTGTGGTATAGAAATAACTGCACAGCCACCAGGAAAGAAATTGCAAAATATGATGTTACTATCAGGAGGAGAAAAGGCCTTAACAGCTATTGCATTACTATTTGCGATTTTAAAAATCAATCCAGCACCGTTCTGTGTACTAGACGAAATTGAAGCAGCACTTGATGACATAAATGTATATAGATATGCAGAATATTTAAAGAAATTTGCAAAAGATACACAATTTTTAGTTATAACTCATAGAAAGGGAACTATGGAAGCAGCAGACAGTGTATATGGTGTTACAATGGAGGAAAACGGAATCTCAAAATTACTTTCAATGAAATTAAAACAGTAAATAAAGTTAATAAATTTTGAAGGAAAAGAATTCAAGATGTGAGTTCTTTTCTTGTTGTTTTTGTTAAAAATACAAAAAACTATTGCCAAAAATATGAAATAAAATTATAATAAAAAAAGAATTGCATAAAATGAAGTATTAAATTAACTTTTTAAGGAGGATAAAATGTCATCAAAACACAAACAAGGCTTCTTACAAGGCGTAGTAACCCTTATGTTTTCACAAATTCTCATTAAATTATTGGGGATGGTATATACTTTATACCTAACAAATAGACAGGGATTTGGAGACGAAGGAAATGGAATTGTAGCAAGTAGTTATCAAATATATGCAATGTTACTTACAATATCTTCTATAGGTGTTCCAAGTGCAATATCAAAACTTGTATCAGAAAGAGTTGCAGTAGGAGACCATAAAGGAGCACATCGTATATTTAAAATAGCTTTTGCAACTTTTGCAGTAATAGGACTTATTGGAAGCTTAATGTTGTTCTTAGGAGCACATGTTATTGCATATAAATGGTTACAAATTCCAGAAGCGGAAATGACACTTGTTGCATTATCACCAGCAATTTTCTTTGTCGCAATTAGTTCTGTAATGAGAGGATATTGTAATGGAATACAAAATATAAAAGCAACTGCCAGATCTCAAACATTAGAACAGGTTTTTAAAACAACATTAACAATTGTTATAGTAGAAATTGTTGCAATTCTATCACATACATCAACTAAATGGATGGCAGCAGGAGCGACACTTGCAACAACACTTGCAACATTTGCAGGTTTTGGATATCTGTATTTGTATTATCAAACTATTAGAAAAGATATTGCAAAAGAGATAAATTCAACAAAAAATTACCAATATGAAAGAGTAAAAACAATTATAAAAAAAGTATTGTTAGTATCATTACCAATCTCGCTAACTGCAATAATGTCATCATTAAATAAAAATATAGATTCTTTTACAGTAGTTAGAAGTTTAAAACAATTCTTAACAGATAGTGAAGCTGTTGCACAATATGGTATACTAGGTGGAAAAGTAGATATGCTAACAAGTTTGCCATTATCTATTAATGTAGCTTTTGCTACAGCATTAGTACCAGCTATATCTGCAGCAAAGGCAAAAAAAGATACTGAAACAATTACTAAAAAGACATCATTTTCATTATTGATTTCTATGCTTATAGGCTTACCATGTACTGTGGGGATGTGTATATTTGCAGGACCAATTTTAAATTTACTATTTCCAAATGCAAGTAGTGGAGAACTTATATTACAAATTAGCAGTTTAACAATTTTCTTTACAATATTAGACCAAACTATAAATGGAGTACTACAAGGCTATGGAAAACTTATGATACCGGCAGTTTCACTCGGGTGTGGGGTACTTGCAAAATTAATTTTAAATCTTATACTAGTTCCAAACCCAATTTTTGGAGCATCTGGTGCAGCATGGGCTTCTGTAGTATGTCATGCAGTAGCATTTACAATAGCAAGTACATCATTAAGAAGAAATGTAAAATTAGATTTGCCATTTACTAAAATATTTATAAAGCCAGTTATAGCAGTAACAATCATGGGAATTTGTTCTTATTTCATATATACAGTTTTATTAGGAATGATGGCACAAAAATTAGCTACAATTATAGCAATAATAGTAGCAGTAATAATATATGGTTTAGCTATAATAGCTTTAAAAATTTTCAGCAAAGAAGAAATTATGCAAATACCTAAAGGAGAAAAAATCTTCAAAATATTGAAAAAATGTAAAATTTATTAATTTTTTGAAAAAAAAAGAAGGATTTTCAAGAAATTTGGCGAATAATTTTAAGTAGAAGTACAAATACCGCTAAGTTCAGGCGATAAGAGTACATAATATTAAATCTTATAGGAGGTAATTTAAATGAACAAAGCTGAATTAATCGCAGCAATGGCTGCAAAAACAGGAGACACAAAGAAAGCAGCTGAAGCATCAGTTAATGCATTCGTAGGTGTTGTAACAGACGCATTAAAAAAAGGAGATAAAGTTCAATTAGTTGGATTTGGATCTTTCGAAGTAAGAAAAAGAGCTGCTAGAAAAGGAAGAAACCCACAAACTAAAGAAGAAATCAAAATTCCTGCATCAAAAGCTCCAGTATTCAAAGCTGGTAAAGCATTAAAAGATTTAGTAAACAAAAAATAAAAATTAAAAAATAACATATAAATATATGAACCCAATTAGATTTTCCTAATTGGGTTTTTACTTTATTCTTTAATTGTAATATGCACATCACGTAATTGATCACGTCTAACAGTACTTGGAGCTCCCATCATTAAATCTTCAGCTTTACTATTTAAAGGAAAAGCAATAACTTCACGAATAGTATCTGAAGAAGTTAACAACATAAGCATTCTATCAATACCAGGTGCAATTCCAGCATGTGGAGGTACACCATATTGAAAAGCTGTATATAAAGCACCAAATTTTGTTTTTACTTCTTCCTCTGTATAGCCAGCCATTGTAAAAGCTTTTATCATAATATCTATATCATGATTACGAACAGCACCAGAAGATAATTCAATGCCATTACATACAATATCATATTGATATGCTAAAATATCTAAAGGATTTTCATTATTTAAAGCATCTAAGCCTCCTTGTGGCATAGAAAATGGATTATGACTAAATCCTAATTTATTTTCTTCATCCATCTCAAACATTGGAAAATCAGTAATCCAAGCAAAAGAAAATAAATTTTCATCAACTAAATTTAAACGTTTGCCTAATTCTATTCTAATTTGTCCAGCAAGTTCTGTTGCACGTTTTTCATTATCAGCAATAAAGAAAATTGTATCTCCTTTTTCTAAATTACCTAATGATAAAAGCTCTTTTTTAAGACTTTCAGGAATAAATTTATCAATAGGTCCTTTATAACTTAAATCATCCTGTACCTCTAAATATCCAAGACCTGCCATACCTATAGACATTGCAAAATCAAGCATTTTTTCATGAAATCCTTTTGAAAATTGTCCACTGACCTTTATAGCTCTAACAGTCCTATTTATGAAAGGTTTAAAAGTACATTTTTTAAAGAATTCTGATAAATCAATAATAATTAAAGGATTTCTCAAATCAGGCTTATCTGTTCCATATTTAAGCATAGCATCTTTGTAACTTATTCGTGGAAAAGGATAATTTGCAATTTTTTTATCAGAAAATGTTTTAAATGTATTATACATAACAGGTTCAATTACATTAAATACATCTTCTTGTGTACTAAATGACATTTCCATATCTAATTGATAAAATTCTCCAGGAGCCCTGTCTGCTCTTGCATCTTCATCACGAAAACAAGGAGCAATTTGAAAATATTTATCAATACCTGAAACCATTAATAATTGTTTAAATTGTTGAGGAGCTTGAGGCAATGCATAAAACTTACCAGGATGTAATCTGCTTGGAACTAAATAATCCCTTGCACCTTCTGGAGAAGAACTTGTAAGTATAGGAGTCTGAACTTCCAAAAATCCTTGTTCTATCATTTGAGTTCTTAAGTATTGGATAACCTTACTACGTAATAAAAGATTTTCTTTTAATTTATCACTTCTAAGATCTAAATAACGATATTGCAAACGTAAATCTTCACGTACATCTTGATTTGCATTTATTTCAAAAGGTAAATTTTTTGTTCTTTTTCCTAAAACTTCAATTTTTTCAATGCGAATTTCAACTAATCCAGTTTCTAATTTTGGATTTATTGTTTCTTCATCACGTTTTTTTACTTCACCATATACACTAACTGTTGATTCAATAGGGATGTGTGACGCAAAATCAACATCTTGCGAATCAGCTGATGTTACAACTTGAGTAATTCCATACATATCACGTATATCTAAAAAAACAAGACCGCCTAAATCACGAATAGTTTGTACCCAACCTGCTATTTTTACCTTCTTTCCAATGTCTTCTAATCTGATTTCATTACAATTATGTGTTCTATATGAACTCATATAAATCCTTCCTTTCCTTTGGACATCAAAAAACGCCCATGCATAATGCAGGGACGAAATATTTTCCGCGGTACCACCCAGCTTGAAAATGTATAACATTTTCCACTCTCGATATATGCTCCAATATGTTTCACAAATTAGGTTGACCTTAAAGGGCTTACAGCCGATGACCCTTATTCTCTTACAGTAACTTCTAATTGCTTTGTATTGTACAAACGCATAATTTAATATATTGTTTACTATTTTACAAACTTTATTCAAATTTGTCAAGTGAAATTAATAAAAATTATTAAAAAATATTACACTGAGAAGTGAAAAAATAGTAGAAAAATGTCGAAAATTGCGATGAAAAGTGCTTTACAAAAATGTTCTTTTATGATATTATGTTACCAGTAGGGTTTTAACCATATGGATTTTAATCTTAAAATTTTTTTCAAAAAATTAATTCTTTTCAATTTCCAAAAAAAGAAAAAATTGAATAAAGGTAGGTGAGGAATATGCATGCATAGATTATATACAACAAAATATATCTACATTATTAGTTTAATTAGTACCATTATTATTTTTTTGCTAATTTGTTTTTTTGATATGCAAATTAGAAATATGAAGGGACAAAATCTTTTTGAACCAAAAGATTTAATAAAGGTGCAATTTGAAAATAATAAAGATATAAATGATATAGAAAAAGAAGACATACAAATAGAAGAAACAAAAGAAGAAAATCTGTGGAATTTAGAAATACCAACAATATCATTAGTAGCCAATATTCAAGAAGGAACATCAGCAAAAATACTAAATACAAGTATAGGTCACTTTGAAGAAACTGATAAAACAGAAGGGAATATAGGATTAGCAGCACATAATAGAGGATATGATGTTAATTATTTTGCAGATATAAAAAAACTAAAAAAGGGAGATATAATTAAATATCAATATAAAGAATTTAAGAAAAATTATACTGTCATAAGTAATGACATTATAAAAGATACTGACTGGACAAAACTTGAAGAAACAAAGGAAAATACAATCACATTAATAACTTGTGTAGAAAATGAACCAGAATACAGAAGATGTGTAATAGGAAAAGAAAAAGTATAAAAATTGAAAGGAGATATAAGTGAAAGAAAAACTAAAAAAATACGGGAAAAGAATATTAATAATTATGATAATACTTATGTTTGATGTGCTAACATTAACAAGTAGTTGTAAACTTTATCCAGATGTAGAAATACCATTACATAGGCTGGGAAGCTGTGGAGAACTACTAACATACAAAGGAGAAACTGTAGAAACATACTATGCATATTATGCTACAAAATCAAATGGATTTCCTACCTATTGTCTTGACATCACAAAACAAGGAGTAAATGATAAAATAATTTATGGAATAACAGAAAAAGGATATATAAAAGATGAAGAATTATGGAGATATATTGTAAATGGATTTCCATATAAAACAAAAGAAGAATTAGGATGTGAAACGATACAAGAGGCATATATGGCGACTCAACAAGCAATATATTGCTATTTATATGGATATAATATAGAAGACTTTGGAGCTATTGGAGAGGCAGGAAAAAGAACATTAAATGCTTTGAAAAAAATTGTTTATAATGCAAAAGTATCAACTGAAAAGCGCCCAGAAAATACAGTTATAATTGAAGGACTTCAAGAAGACTTTGAAGTAGATCCTATAGATAATAACTATATTTCAAAAACATATAAAGTAACATCAGAAAGCCCTATGATAGAATATATACCATATATGGATGGTGAAGAGGATAGAATATTTAAAAAAACAGATGAAAATAATGTAGAAAAAGTGAAATTTCAAGAAAATGAAAAATTTAAGATATTAATCCCAAAAGAATTTGCTAATAAAAAATTAAATTTAAAAATATATGTAAATGCACAAATATGCTCAAAAGCAATTATAGAAGGAATTCCAGATAATCCATTATATCAAAAATATGCGATGACAGGTAAAGCTGAGGAAGTAGTAAATGTGTCAATAGAAGAAAATTATCCAAAACCAAAAGAAGAAAAAAATGATCAAATAAAAGAAGAAAAAGAAGAAATTCCTAAAGAAGAACCCGAAAATATACCTGAAGAAGAACCAAAAAAAGAGGTAAGAAAACTGCCAATAACAGGAAGGTAAATGAAAAAGCAATTACAAAATAGCCAAAAGTAATTGCTTTTATTTATATAAAATATATAAAAATATTGAAAAAAAAAGAGAAAACATATATAATAAAACCAAGAAATAAACACATAATATAAATCGAGGAGAAAAATTTAATGGAATTTGTAATACTACTTATACTAATTTTAATAAATGCATTTTTTGCTGCAAGTGAAATAGCATTTATTTCCTTAAATGATACCAAAATTGAAAGACTAGCAAAAGAAGGGAATAAAAAAGCAAAACATATAGAAAAAATGCTAAAAAATCCAAGTCGATTTTTAGCAACAATTCAAATAGGAATAACTTTAGCTGGATTTTTATCAAGTGCATTTGCATCAGATGCCTTTGCATCAGAACTAGCACCAGTATTATATAAAATAATGCCAATTTTTAGTATAGGAGTTTGGAATACAATTTCAATAATATTGATAACAATTATATTATCATTTTTTACACTAGTTTTTGGAGAACTTGTACCAAAACGTTTAGCAATGAAAAACTATGAGAAGATTTCATTTGCAACAATAGGGCTAATAAGGGCACTATCAATTATAACATCTCCTTTTGTTAGATTTTTAACTTATACTACAAATAAAATTTCAAAGCTATTTGGTGTTGATGAGCATGAAGAAGAAACAGTTACAGAAGAAGAAATAAAAATGATGATAGATCAAGGTGAAGAAAAAGGAACAATAGAAGAAGAAGAAAAAGAATTACTTAACAATGTATTTGAATTTGATGATATTACAGTATCAGAAATCATGACACATCGCAAAGACATATTTGCTGTAGACATTAGTACAGATATAGAAGAACTAATGCAAATAATTTCAAAAGAGGATTATAAATATAGTAGAATTCCAGTATATGATGAAACAATTGATGAAATAAAAGGAATATTATATATTAAAGATATTTTAAAGAATATAGGTAAAAAGACTTTCCGCATGAAAAATATTATACATGAACCATATTTTGTACCACAAACCAAAATGATAAATGATTTATTCCGCGAAATGCAAAAACATAAGACACAAATGGCAATTATTTTAGACGAATATGGAGGTACAGCAGGATTAATTACAATGGAGGATATTTTAGAAGAGCTAGTTGGAGAAATCTATGACGAATATGATGAAGAGGAAATAGAATATGAAAAAATAGATGAAACAACATATATTTTATCAGGAAATATGACAATTTATGATGTAAATAAATTGCTAAATGCAGAAATCCCAGAAGGAGATTATGATACAATATCAGGATTTTTACAAGATGAATTAGATAGAATTCCAAAAGAAGAAGAAAACCCTATTATAGAAACAAAAAAAGTAACATATAAAATCGAGGAATATGAAGATAATAGAATTTTAAAGATAAAAGCATATAAACATCAATAATATAGAAAGGGATGGTAAAAATATGAAGAAAAAAATTCTAGCAATTATTATAATAATTTTATTAATTGTAACTATAGCAATATATTTTATTTTCCAACAACAGAATAAAAAAGATAGAAATTACGAGGTAGAAAAAATTACAGAATATAAATATTTTGTATCAAAATTAGAAGAAAATCAAAAATATGGAATAATTGACACACAAGGTAATACATTAATTCAAGAAAAATATGATGCAGTAGATATACCAAATCCTTCAAAACCAGTATTTTTATGCAGGCTAGGAGATGAAAACTTTGTATATAATGATAAAGGGGAACAACTTTATTCAGGATATGAAAATATTCAATTATTGCAATTAAAAAATATAGCTAGTGATTTACTATATGAAAAATCAATTATGAAATATCAAAAAAACGGAAAATATGGAATAATTAGTTTAGAAGGAAAAGAAATAACACCAGCAATATATGAAGAAATTGACACACTTCAATATAAAGAAGGAGAACTATTAGTAAAAAAAGAAGGAAAATATGGAATAATCAATTTAAAAGGATATGAACTAATAGAAAATTTATATGACCAAATATCAGCAGACACATTTTTTGAAGAAGAATACAGATATTATAATGATGGATATATTGTAGCAAATAAAACAGATAATGGATATCGTTATGGATATGTATCACATAACGGCGAAGAAATATTAAAACCTATATACAATGATATGCAACGTATACAAGATGTAGGAGATAAAGACAATGCATATTTATTAGTAGCTGAAAAGGGAAGATATGGGGTATTTAAAAATGAAAAAGAATTAATTAAAACAGAATATCAGTCTATAAGTTTTGATAATAACAATAAGATTTTCATAGTGCAACAAGGAAAAAAATATGGAGTTATTGACCTAGATGGAAAACAATTAATACAATGTGAATTTGAGCAAATAGATGTAAAAGGAAACTATATATATGCACAAGATGAAAGCAAATCAGAAGTTTATGATGCAAAAGGAAATCTAACAAATATGTCTGCTGACACTACTATTGTTACTATTCCAGAAAAAAAGGAATATACAATACGAATTGAAAGTGTAGATGGAAAAACAATATATCAATTATATAAAAATGAAGAGGCGATTACAGATGAATATAGATATATTTCATATCTAGAAAATGATTTATTTATAGCATCTAAAGAAGGAGAAAACCTAGGAATAATTGATGTAGAGGACAACCAAAAAACAGAATTTAAATATAATTCAATTCAAGTTATACCAAACACACAACTAATTCAAATGTACATAGAAGATAATTTAGAAATAGTAGATAATAAAATACAAAATATTATAAGTTTAGAAAAAGCCCAACTTTTAGAAGAGGACGAATATATTATTCTTTCTAATGAAACAACAACAAAATATTTAACATTTGATGGAAAAGAAGTAACAAACAAAGAAATTTTTTCAAATAATAAATTATTTGCTACAGAGAAAGATGGAAAATGGGGCTTTGAGGATAAATCAGGAAATATGATAGTAGAAGCAACTTATGACAAAGTAACAGAATTCAACAAATACGGATTTGCAGGTGTTTTGAAAGGTGAAAAATGGGGAATAATTAATCAGGACGGAGAAATTTTACTTGAACCAGAAAAAAGTAATATTACCTCAACACAAGAGCCAGAATTTATAGGAGAATATCATAAAATGCAATTTAGTTCTGGAAAGATTTATTATACTAAATAATCATTTACATTTGAAAGGAAAGAAAATTATAATGAAAATAGGAATTGCATTGGCAGGTGGAGGAATTAGAGGAATTGCACATGTAGGAGTGCTAAAAGCTCTAGAAGAAAATGAAATTAAAATCGACATTATAGGAGGAACAAGTTCAGGGAGTATGGTGGCAACACTATATGCTCTGGGCTTTTCTCCTTATTATATTTATGTTTTATTTAAGAGATATGCAAAACAAATGCTAAGTGTAGACACAATGCCAATTATCAATACAATTAGTAATTTCATAACTAACAAAAAATTAGAAGTATGTGGATTTAACTCAGGGAAAAACATTGAAGAAGCATATAACCAAATAGGATTAAAAAAGGGAATAAGAAAAATTTCAGATATTGAAATGCCAATTGTTATACCAACAGTAGATATAAATGAGGCAAAAGAATATATATTTACAAATAATAAAAATGAAAATCAACAATATATTTCAGATATTTCAATAGGTGAAGCAGTTAGAGCAAGTAGCAGTTTACCAGGATATTTTTGCCCTTGTGATTTTCAAGGACATAAATTTTTAGATGGAGGTATCTTAGATAATGTACCTGCTAGAGAAGTAAAAAAACAAGGGGCAGATAAAGTAATTAGTGTTAATTTCAAAGCGGACTATATTGATGAACACAGTAATTTTTTAGATATTTCTATGCGTACAATTGATATAATGGCAAGCAAAATTACAAAAGAAGGTATCAAGGATAGTGATTTTATTTTAACAGTTGACACAGAAGAAACAGGATTACTAGATATAGAGAAAATAGACAGTTGTTATAACTTGGGATATAAAACTGCTATGCAAAATATGGATAAAATAAAGTCTATTTTAAAGTAAAACTGCATATATTATATACAAGGCAATATAGAAACTAAAGCCTTGGAAAGGAATATAGCAGTATGAATATAAAATATTTTGATAATAGTGCAACAACAAAAGTAAAAGAAGCAGTATTAGAAGAAATGTTTCCATATCTAAGTTTAGAATATGGAAATCCATCCTCAATATATGGATTAGGTAGAAAAGCAAAAAGAGCAATTGAGGAAGCAAGAGAAAGAGTAGCAAAATTGCTAAATTGTAAGCCTAATGAGATAATCTTTACAAGCTGTGGATCTGAAAGTGATAATATGGCACTAAAAGGGATGGCTCTTTTACAAAAAGAAAGAAATACAGGAAAAAATCATATTATTACATCTTGTATTGAACACCCAGCAATTTTAAACTCTTGCCATAGCTTAGAAAAACAAGGATTTAATGTCACATATTTAGATGTAGATGAGCAAGGCTTTGTAAATATAGAAAATTTATTAAATAGTATATCTGAAAAAACATTTCTTATAACTATTATGTTTGCAAATAATGAAATAGGAACAATTCAGCCAATAAAAAGAATAGCACGGAATTGCACATTTAAAAAATATTATATTTCATACAGATGCAGTTCAAGCTGTTCGGAAATGTTCCAATAAATGTTAAAGAAATGGGAATAGATATGCTATCACTTTCTGGACATAAACTATATGCGCCAAAAGGCATAGGAGCATTATATGTAAAAGAAGGCATTGAATTATATAAATTTTTAGATGGTGGACATCAAGAAAAAGACAAAAGAGCAGGTACAGAAAATGTAGCTGAAATTGTAGCATTAGGGAAAGCTTGTGAGTTAGCCAGAAAAGATATGGAAACATATACAAAAAAATTGACACAAATGAGAGATTTCTTTTTTGAACAAATAAGAAAAAAATTTCCTGAGTGTCATATAAATGGAAGCTTAGAAAATAGATTACCAGGAAACTGCAATGTTTGTTTTCCAAATATTGACTCAGGAGAATTATTATTAAAATTAGATGCAGAAGGAATTTGTGCATCAGGAGGTTCTGCATGTTCTTCAGGAAGTAGTGCTCCATCACATGTATTATCAGCAATTGGAATTCCTCCAGAATTAGCATCAGGAGCATTAAGAGTTACTTTTGGCGATTTTAATACTATAAAAGAGGTTGAATATTTGATAGAGAAGCTAGAGCACATTTTATCCCATCAATAGCTGCTGTCATAATCCCACCAGCATAACCAGCACCTTCTCCACAAGGATAAATACCTCTGATATTACTTGTAAAATGTTCATTTCGTATAATTTTGACAGGAGAAGAACTTCTTGTTTCAACACCTGTTAATATGCTATCAGGATTATCAAATCCTGATAATTTTGTTCCAAAATATGGAATCGCCTGTTTTAATGTTTCAGATACAAAATCAGGTAAAATATTATTAAGATTGCAAAGCGTAATTCCTGGTTTATAACTTGGCTGTACTTTTCCAATAAATGTAGAAGCAGTATTTTTTAAAAAATCTTCTACACGTTGGACAGGTGCATAATAATTAGAGCCACCTAAGATAAATGCTTTTGATTCTAAATCTTTTTGAAAGTCAATTCCAGCTAAAGGAGAATTAGATGTAAAATCTGAAGGTGTGACATTAACTAAAATAGCACTATTAGAGTTTATACCATCTCGTAAAAATGTACTCATACCATTTGTAACAATGGTATTTTTTTCACTAGAAGAAGCTATTACTGTTCCACCTGGACACATACAAAAAGTATAGCAAGAGCGATTGCTATTAGGGAAATGATATGCTAGTTTATAATCAGCAGGTGGTAGATGCAATTTTGTGATAGTGCCATATTGTGCAGTATCAATATCTTTTCTTAAATGTTCAATTCGTAGTCCAACAGAAAAATTCTTAGGCTCTAAAAAAATTCCTTTATCATGTAGCTTATAAAAGGTATCTCTACTACTATGACCAATTGCTAATATAAGAGTATCAGTATTTAACTCGAAAGTTTCTTTTGTAATAACATTTTCATAAATAACATTTTTAAGACTATTATTATTAGTCTTAAAATCAATAAACTTATGATTAAAAAGAATAGTTCCACCATGTGATAAAATATATTCTCTCATATTTTTTAAAATGGTTATCAAATAATCTGTTCCAATATGAGGCTTAGAATTATATAAGATTTCTTTTGGAGCCCCAAATTTAACAAAAGTTTTTAGCACAGTTTGACAAAAAGGAGAATTGATATTTGTAGTCAATTTACCATCAGAAAAAGTACCAGCACCACCTTCACCAAATTGAATATTAGAAAGTGGATTTAATATACCTGATTTAGTAAATTGAGAAATATCTTTTTGACGTTCTTCTACAGGTTTTCCTTGCTCAATAATAATAGGTAAAATACCATTTTCGATAAATGCTAAACTACAGAAAAGACCAGCAGGACCACATCCTACTATAATTGGTCTTGTACTTTTATTATGTGAAATATTTAATTTTAAAGAAGGAATATCTTTTTTTTCTATAACTTTAATATTTTTCTTTTTGCTATATTTTTTTTCTTGCTTAATTTCCATATTTACAATATACACATAATGAACATCTTCTTTATTACGTGCATCAATAGATTTTCTAATAATTTTCCAATCTTGTATATCAGAAATAATCATATTATATTTATCGCAAATTTCTTGCTTCAATTCATTTTCAGTTAAATCTTTTCTAATTTTAATTGTAACTTGTAACATAAATTTTCTCCTCACAAAAATTTTAGCACAATTATATATATTGTGCAAGAAATAAAAATTTTACAAAATACTTCCTATTTTTCATAATATGATATATAATAAGTACATATAAAAATTAAGGGGAAAAATATGAAAGAGCTAAGAAGTCAAATATTGAAAATATTTTTAATATTTTTCATTGGAAGTATTTTTGGATTTTTTATAGAAATTGTATATGGACTGCTAATGGATAAAATGTTAATTTTTAGAAAAGGACTAATATATGGACCATTTATACAAGTCTATGGAGTTGGTGCTGTTGCATATTATTTATTAATTTGTAAAGTCAAAAATCCAATTAAATTATTTTTTACTGGTATGATTATAGGAGGAATTCTAGAATATATTTTTTCATTTTTACAAGAAGCTATTTTTGGAACAATTTCTTGGGATTATTCTGCAATGATATTAGATATAAATGGAAGAACCTCATTACTATATTGCTTTTTTTGGGGAGCAATAAGTGTAATATATTTGAAATTAGTTTTTCCATGGATAAGTAAATTGGATATTCTTCTAGAAAATAAATTTGCAAGATTTATTACATATGGATTACTTGTATTTATGATATTTGATATTGTAATATCTTGTGTTGCTGGTATGAGGCAAGATGCTAGAAAAAATCAAATTCCACCTAGAAATAAAATAGAAACTTTCATAGATAACCATTATCCAGATGAAGTAATGGATAAAGTATATGTAAATAAAAAAGAGGTATAAAACATAATTAGTATACAAATCAAAAAAGTCTAGTCATATAAGCAAAAAGGCTAGACTTTTTATGTTAAATGATATATAATACGTATGCTAGAAATTTACAACTAAACAGAAGGAGGACTTTAGTTTGAAAGAAAAATTTATAAAAATAAAACCAAAATAAGAAAAAAGGGCATAGTTCCCCCTTACCCCCAAAAATTAGTTATATAACGGGAGTAGATTCCGATATTTTGGATGTAATAAATGTTTGTAACTCATC